>JACCTS010000440.1 GCA_013812245.1 Rubrobacter sp. | reverse complement strand
TGTGATCTCGTGCAGCGCACCCGGCTCATCGAGCACGCGAGCCGTGAAAGCCAGCGGACTTGCGGCTTCGTCTCCCTCTCGGCTCCCTCCAAAACCCTCCATGCCGCAAGTATACCTGTCGAATGTGGCCGCAAGAATCGTGTATGGCGCGGGCTGACTTCCGTGAAGGTGGAAGCTGTTCTTCTGGGTAAGTGTGGTGTTTTGGTAGAATCAGGGATTAGCGAAGCGCATCTGCTGCGCATAGGGAGAGACAGGATTTCGGAGGAATGAATGGCTATCGAGAAGACTCGGGCAAGGCACGAATCTCTGGGTCTGGGTGAGCAGGATCTGTTGAAGCTCTACCGGCACATGCTTGTGGCCCGCAGGGTGGACGAGCGGTCCTGGATCCTGAACCGCCAGGGCAAGGCGGCTTTCGTCATATCCTGCCAAGGCCAGGAGGCGGCCCAGATCGGGGCCGCCTATAACCTGCGCCCCGGATACGATTACCTCTACCCTTACTACCGAGACTCCGGCATGACCTTGCTGCTGGGGCAGACTCCCCGCGACCAGTTCCTGAGCATCCTCGGAAAGGGGGAAGACCCGAACAGCGGCGGACGCCAGATGCCGGGACACTTCAGCAGCCGGGAACTGAACATCGTCACCGCATCAGCCCCCGTCGGCGTACAGTACCCGCAGGCGACCGGCACCGCCCTCGCGTTCAAGATGCGCGGCGAGGACGGCGTCGTAATGGCGTCAGGCGGCGAGGCTTCCACCAGCGGCGGCGACTGGCACGAGGCGATGAACTTCGCGGGTATCCATGATTTGCCCGTGATCTTCCTGATCGAGAACAACGTCTACGCCATCTCTGTCCCATCGAAGCTCCAGGTCGCGGGCTCCATAGCCAAGCGCGCCGAAGGCTACGGCTTCCCCGGCGTCGAGGTTGACGGCAACGACGTACTCGCCGTCTACGAGGCCGCCCGTGATGCCGTTGGCCGGGCGCGTCGGGGCGATGGTCCGACCCTGATCGAAGCGAAGACCTACCGCATCACCGCCCATTCATCCGACGACGACGACCGTCGCTACCGTGAGCGCGAGGAGATCGAGGAGTGGAGGTTGAAAGACCCCATCATCCGCTTTGAGAAGTACCTCTTCGATAACGGACTGCTCGACGAAGAGGGGAAAGAGGCGATGGATCGGGAGATAAAAGCCGAGGTTGCCGAGGCGAGCGAGTACGCCGAGAACGCGCCGTTCGCCGACCCGGAAGATGTCCTGACGGGCGTCTACGCGGAGGCTTAGGGATGGCCGAGAAGAACCTGCTCCAGGCCATCCACGACGGGCTGGCCGAGGAGATGCGCGCGGACGAGACGGTGATGGTGCTGGGCGAGGACGTGGGCCGGGCTGGCGGTGTATTTCGGGTGACGCAGGGTTTGCATGAAGAGTTCGGACCTTCGCGGGTGCTTGATACGCCGCTGGCCGAAAGCCTGATCGTCGGTTCCGCCATCGGCCTCTCGGTGAACGGGATGCGCCCTGTCGCCGAGATACAGTTCGCGGACTTCATCCTGCCGGCCTTCGACCAGATCCTCAACGAGGCTGCCAAGTTCTACTACCGCTCCAACGGCGTCTGGACCGTGCCGCTCACCATCCGCGCCCCTTACGGCGCCGTCCACGGCGGCGCCCTCTACCATTCCCAGAGCATCGAGGCGTGGTTCTGCAACACCCCAGGCCTCAAGGTCGTCGCCCCAACATTTCCGGCGGACGCGAAAGCCATGCTCAAGAGCGCCATCCGTGACCCGAACCCCGTCCTCTTCCTCGAACACAAACGCACCTACCGCCTCATAAAAGAAGACGTGACGGACGAAGGCCACGAGGTCATGCTCGACAAAGCCCGCCTCCACCGCGAGGGAGGAGACATCACGGTCGTCTCATACGGGCTCATGCTGTACACGGCGCTGGAGGTTGCGGGAAAACTCTCGGACGAACACGGCATCGGGGCCGAGGTAGTCGAGCCGCGAACGCTGTATCCGCTGGACCGGGAGACGATCTTGAACTCCGTCAAGAAGACAGGCAAGCTCCTCGTGATCTCCGAGGCGAACATCACCGGCTCCGTCTCCGGGGAAATAGTGGCTATCGTTTCGGCCGAGGCGTTCGAGTGGCTTGACGCGCCGGTGATGCGCCTCGGAGCCCCGGACACGCCGGCGGCGCCCTTCGCCCGGTCGGCGATGGACGCTTTCGTTCCCTCGGCGGAGAAGATAGAGGCGGCCATGCTAGAGCTGGCGAGATACTAGATGGATTTTCGGGAGTACAACCGGGAGGCCTGGGATCGAGAGGTCGAGCGCGGGAACCAGTGGACCGTCCCCGTAGACGGAGAGACCATCGAGGCCGCGCGGCGGGGCCGGTGGGAAGTTTTGTTGACGGACACGAAGCCTGTTCCGAGGGTGTGGTTCCCTGACCTCGATGGGGCTGACATTCTCTGTCTGGCCTCCGGCGGCGGTCAGCAGGCGCCGGTCTTTGCGGCGGCAGGGGCGAACGTGACGGTATTGGACAACTCGCCCGGTCAACTGGCGCGGGATCGCCTCGTCGCCGAGCGGGAGTCGCTCGACCTGACGATCGTGGGGGGTGACATGGCGGACCTCTCGGTTTTCTCTGACGGGAGCTTCGATCTGGTGTTCCATCCTGTCTCCAACCTGTTCGTGCCCGACGTTCGGCCGGTGTGGGACGAGGCTTTCCGGGTGCTTTGGAGCGGAGGAATATTAATGTCCGGGTTCCTCAACCCCGCCGTCTACATCTTCGACCTGGAGCTGATGGATAGTACCGGAGAGATTCGGGCGAAGTACACGCTGCCCTACGCCGATGCGACGAGCATGAGTGAGGAAGCGGTGCGGCGGAAGATCGAGAGGGGAGAGCCCCTGGAGTTCAGCCACACGCTGGAGGATCAGATCGGCGGTCAGACGGAGGCCGGGTTCGTGATCTCGGGTTTCTACGAGGACCGTCACCGTGACGATCCGCTCGCGGCCCGCATGCCCACCCTCATCGCCACCAGGGCGATCAAAGAGTAGCCGGAAGGAGGAGCGATGGCGACACCCGTAACGATGCCCCAACTCGGTGAGAGCGTGACCGAGGGCACCATCACCCGCTGGCTTAAAGCCGAGGGAGACGAGGTCGCCCTGGACGAGCCCCTCGCCGAGGTGGACACGGACAAGGTCAACGCAGAGCTTCCTTCACCCTTCGCAGGCACCGTGGAGAAACTCCTCGTCTCCGAAGGGACGACGGTTGACGTTGGGGCCGAGATCGCACTGGTCAGCGCTGCCGGAGACGCATCCTCAGCCACCGAAGCCCCGGCGAGAGAGAACACAGCCGCCAAATCCCCGACCGAAGAGTTCCCCGCCGCCAGGACCGAAGCCCAACCGGCCGCCGACGGCGAGAGACAACGCACGGTCGCCGAGACTCGCAGTTCGCGGAGCGAGGGAAACGGGCGTGGCAATGATCGCGCCGTCGAGAGCGCGGAGACGTTGCGCCTCACGCGCTCCTCGCCGGTGGTGCGCCGGCTCGCCGCCGAGCACGGCGTTGACATACGGGAGATCCCCGGTTCCGGCACCGGCGGCCGGGTGACGAAGAAGGACATCGAAGGCTTTATCGAACAGGAGGAGTACGCTCCGGCTGGTCCGCGCGAGGAACGCGAAGCCTTCGAGCCACGGGAAGCGCCGGAGCCGGGAGCCGAACCGGGGCGCGTACCGATCCACGAAGGTGACCGGGTGCTGGACCTCACGCCGATGAGGCGGGCCATCGCGGGTCGCATGTCACTGAGCAAACGCGAGGCACCACACGCATGGACGATGGTCGAGGTGGACGTGACGGGGCTCGTCGCGCTGCGCGAGCGGGAGAAGGAAGGATTCGCGCAGCACGAGGGCGTCAAGCTCACGTACATGCCGTTCATCGTGGCGACGGTCGTGGAGAGTTTGAAGCAGCATCCCATCCTCAACTCCGTGTGGGACGGAGACAGGGTCGTGCTGAGGAAGCGCATCAACATCGGGGTGGCGGTGGATCTGGACGACGCCCTGATCGTCCCGGTCATCCCCGACGCCGACGAACTTAACATAACCGGCCTCGCCCGCCGCATAGACGGCGTAGTGAAGCGGGCCAGGAGCAAGCAACTCGGTCCCGACGATGTGGCCGGCGGCACCTTCACCGTCAACAACCCCGGTGCGTTGGGCAGCGTGGTCTCCACCCCGATCATCAACCACCCGCAGGCGGCCATCCTCTCCGCCGAAGCCGTCGTCAAGCGCCCCGTCGTGGTGAACGACGCCATCGCCATCCGCAGCATGATGAACCTGGAAGTCTCCTTCGATCACCGAATCCTGGATGGCGGCGTGGCGCTGCGATTTTTGAATGCCGTCAGGCGTAGGCTGGAGAGTTGCACTGCGGAGAGCGGCATTGGGTAAGGACGAATGACCGGGGCTCCTGAATCTGCCAAGTACATCTCCGGCGACAAGCTGTATCAAGCGCGTGCTCGGAAGGCTTTTCCTCTGTTAGTTGGGCGTGCGCTGTTAGTTAACCCCGTGTGCAGGTTTTAGATGAGTAGCTTCGAGAGCTGTAGGGGCGGATTGCCCATCCGGTGGTTGAGCAAGAAGGCCACGGTGTGAGAGAGGATCTTCCTGAGCAGCCTGCCGGTGAGGTGC
>JACCTS010000417.1 GCA_013812245.1 Rubrobacter sp. | reverse complement strand
AGCAACGGGTAGTTCTGGCAAAGTGTGTTGGGCGAGGATAGTCCTAACGAAATCGAGTGGCCCCTCATGTCGCTGGCCGAAATCGGTCTAACCGACGAGACCGTTGTGGTGTGAGCCGGAGAGAGGAGGCGAACGATATGATCGAACGCCGTCACGAAAGGGGAAAGTCGTGAGCCGAGTAAAGCGACTCGCTGGTACTGTTTCAGGCGCGGCGTTGCTGGCCTGCGTCGTTTTCCTGGGAGATAGCGCGCTAGCGCAGGAGGCCGAGAGCGCTCAGGTTCGCCTTACGCAGAGCCGAGACTCTGGAGTGAGCGGAACCGCTACGCTTACGGATATCGAAGAGGGGGTAAAGGTCAAATTGAACATGAGGGGCCTGCCAGAGGCGGGTGTGAAGCACATCAACCACATACACAGCGGTAGAACCTGCGCGGACGATCGGGCCGGCAGAACCGCACCGGTGACCATACCCCTAAGCACCGTGGTAGCCGACGCCGATGGTACGGGAGCGGCCACCACGATCGTTAAGGATGTTACGCTGGATAAGCTCTTCGGAGGCGATCAGGAACGCTACATCCTCTTGCACGCCAAGGCCAAAAAAGGCGAGGGAATCCCCCCTGGCATCACTTGCGCGGACCTCGTCCGAACTACCGGATCCGTCATAAAAGATCCCGACCTCCCCGGGAGCGGCGGGATACGTCCCGATATATTGCTCGGTATTGCGGCGATCGTAGTCCTGGCGCCTATAGCCGGTTTGTTCGCGTTAGGGATCACTTCTAGGCCTCGCTGATAAAGAGTCTGAGGGGAGTGGGCGTTACCAGGAGAATCGCATCGTTAGTTCTAGTGGTCATCGCCTTCGCGATGCTTGCCAACGGCTGCAAATCGGGTGAGACCACCTCCCCTGAAAGCGCTGGCCCTCCAGTCGTCGCCGCGGCTGGCGACATTGCCGACTGCGCTAGCGAGGGCGACGAAGCCACGGCCAGGCTACTCGGGGGCATCAAGGGGACGATCATCACGCTCGGCGACAACGTATACGAAAACGGAACGCCCGAGGAATTTGCCGACTGTTACGATCCCACCTGGGGCCGGTTCAATGACCGCACCAGGCCCGCCGCCGGCAACCACGAGTACCACACGCCGCAGGCTAAAGGCTACTTCGACTACTTCGGGGAGGCAGCGGGAGATTCGTCCAAAGGCTACTATTCCTACGAGCGGGGTTCGTGGCACATCGTCGCCCTCAACAGCAACTGCCAGGAGATAGGAGGTTGCGGCGCCGGTTCCCCGCAGGGGCGGTGGCTCAGGAACGACCTCGCCAATGACCGATCAAAGTGTACCCTTGCCTACTTTCACCACCCGCTGTTCAGTTCCGGGCTGTACCGTCCCGGTATCTCCGGGGTGAAACCGCTGTGGGAGACCCTCTACTTCGCCGGCGCCGACGTGGTGCTCAATGGTCACGATCACAACTACGAGCGCTTCGCGCCGCAGGATCCTGACGGCAAGGCCGACCCCAAGCGCGGTATCCGCGAGTTCGTGGTGGGCACGGGCGGCAAGATCCTCTACACGATAGAGGACCCTATCCCGAACACCGAGAGCTATAACGACGACTCTTACGGCATCCTGAAGCTTACTCTTCACCCAGAGAGCTACGACTGGCAATTCGTATCGGCGCAGGGTTCGTCATTCGCCGACGCTGGTAGTTACGAATGCCACTGAGCTTCGCAAATTCACGCTACTGATAGAGTACTACACGATAGAAGCTACCTATATAGGCTAGTCGAATCCGGCCAGACACTACCAGGGGAGTGGCCCAGGCTACGGGAACAACTGACTTTGTCGCTGTGCGCGTCCTCTCTCCGCGACTCTGTTCTCGAATTGTGGCGCGGTTATTCTCACGAGATCTCCCTTCTCTTGACGTAGCAGATCGTCACCTCGAAATGAATGACTCCTACCGATCTCTCCCGCCCGGTGGTGGTTGAGCAGTGAGCCAAGGGATGCTCGTTAGCTTCCCTGGCTGAGTGGATGTACCTGTACACGTTCGGCTCCAACCAGGGCGGCGCGTACGTCCACCGGCACGTCGTTCCCTTGCCGCCCGGCAACGCCCATATGTCGAACCGCCACGTACACGTGGTCGAGCCCGATCACCTCGACCGCCAAGATGACCCTCCTTCCACCGGATGCCGCGAGTTTCTAACCGGAGATCAGGGCTTGCAGCCGGTCCCGCACCGCCTCCAGCGGAACGCGCTCCTGTCGCAGGGTATCGCGATCGCGGATGGTGACCTGCCGGTCCTCGATGGTGTCGAAGTCCACCGTGACGCAGAAGGGGGTTCCGGCCTCGTCCTGGCGGCGGTAGCGGCGGCCGATGGAGCCGGAGTCGTCGTAGAAGATGCGGTAGTCGCCCTTCAAGTCATCGTACAACTCGCGGGCGATGGTCGAGACGGGCTCCCTCTTGGAGAGCGGGAAGACGGCGGCTTTGATCGGGGCTATACGCGGGTGCAGCTTGAGGACGGTGCGCTCCTCGCCGTTCACCTCCTCCTCCGTGTAGGCGTCAACCAGGAAGGCGAGCATCATCCGGTCGGGGCCGCCGGCGGGCTCGATGACGTAGGGGAAGTATCGGTTGTTCGTGGCCTGGTCTATGTACTCCAGGTTCTCACCGGAAAACTCGGCATGCTGTTTGAGATCGAAGTCCGTGCGGTTGGCTATGCCCTCCAGTTCCGACCATCCCGCGAAAGGATAGTTGTACTCGATGTCCACCGTACGCTTGGAGTAGTGAGAGAGCTTCTCTTTCGGATGCTCGTAGCGGCGGAGGTTCTCCGGGTTCAGGCCCAGGTTCAGGTACCAGTTCCAGCGCTGTTCGATCCAGTACTCGTGCCACTCCTCGTCCGTGCCAGGCTCGACGAAGAACTCCATCTCCATCTGCTCGAACTCGCGGGTGCGGAAGATGAAGTTGCCCGGTGTGATCTCGTTCCGAAAACTCTTCCCCTGCTGCGCGATCCCGAACGGCACCTTGACCCGGCTGGTCTGCGTGACGTTCTTGAAGTTCACGAAGATGCCCTGCGCCGTCTCCGGCCTCAAGTACGCCAGGTTCTCCTCGCTCTTCACAGGCCCCATGTACGTCTCGAACATCAGGTTGAACGGGCGTACAGGCGCGAAGTCCCGCCCGCCGTCCACAGGATCCTTGACCCGATCATCCTCCTCGATGATCTTCGTCAGCTCTTCAGGGCTCAGTCCCTCGGCGTCTATGCCCGTGGCGTCCTCGATGAGGTGGTCAGCACGGTAGCGGCGTTTGCTGGTGCGGCTCTCGACGAGCATGTCGTTGAAGGTCGCTGTGTGGCCTGATGCCTCCCACACCTTCGGGTGCATGATGATGGCCGCGTCGAGGCCGACAACGTCGTCTCGCATGTGGACGATCCTGCGCCACCACTCTTCCTTGATGTTCCGTTTCATCTCGACGCCCAAAGGACCGTAGTCGTAGGAAGAGCGGAGGCCGCCGTAGATCTCGGAACTCTGGTACACGAAGCCCCGGCGTT
>JACCTS010000400.1 GCA_013812245.1 Rubrobacter sp. | reverse complement strand
TGGCCCGCAGAATATACGACCGAACTCCTGAACATCCTCAACGTGCTCGGCAGGCTGGTCGATCTCGAAGAATCACAAGCCGATCTCCTGCAACGAGTCTGCTCCGGCGAGACGATCCCGGACGGCGAGTTGCGCGAGGCGGGCGCATTGGATACGGGTGGTTCATCAGGCATGGGAGCGGCGGGTCAGGCGAGCCTCCTCGACTGACTGAAGAATCATGCTTGTATCGGCGCTGCATGAACCTCGTCACCTGTGCTCTGAGGAGTAAACTCTTCTCCTATGACGATGGTGAAGGTTTGCGGCATTACCAACCCTGAAGACGCACGCGTGGCCGCCGACGCCGGAGCAGATGCGATCGGGCTGCTTTTCGCGGAGAGCCCCAGGCGCGTGAGCGTGGAGCGGGCGCGTGAGATAGTCGCCGCCCTGCCCGATGGTGTGCTGAAGGTTGGGGTGTTCGTGAACGAGAGGCCGGAGGAGATCCTGCGGGTCGCCGGAGAGGTCGGGCTGGACATCGCGCAACTCCACGGCGACGAGACGCCGGAGGAGGTCGCGGAGGTTCGAGCGGGCGGGGTCAGGGTGATGAAGGCGTTGCGGGTGCGGGGTGCGGAGTCGCTGGCGGAGATCGGACGTATTGACGTGGATCTCTTCCTGCTCGACGCGTACAGTGAGAAGGCGCGGGGCGGGACTGGCGAGAGGTTCGACTGGGGGCTGGCGAAATCGCTCAGGGAGCGTGATAACATCGTCGTTTCCGGGGGGCTAGATCCCGAGAACGTGCGGGAGGCCATTGAGTTCTTCGATCCCTACGGGGTGGATGCTTCGAGTTCTCTGGAAGATGCGCCCGGCAGGAAAAACCACGAGCGGGTTCGGAGGTTCGTCAGTGCGGCAAAAGGTTGATACCGGGTACTTCGGTTCCTTCGGAGGGCGGTTCGTACCAGAGACCCTCATACACGCGCTGGAGGAGCTGGAAGAGAACTACGAACGGTACAGGGAAGACCCGGAGTTTGTCGAGGAGCTGGAACAGCTCGCGAGGGACTTCGTGGGAAGGCCGACGCCTTTCATGTTCGCGGGGCGCCTGACGAGGAAGTGGGGCGGGGCGAACGTGTGGTTCAAGCGCGAGGATCTGGCGCACACGGGGGCGCACAAGATCAACAACGCCCTCGGCCAGATCCTGCTCGCTGACAGGATGGGCAAGCAGCGCATCATCGCCGAGACGGGCGCGGGCCAGCACGGCGTCGCGACCGCCACCGTCGCCGCGCTCTACGGCAAGGAGTGCGTAGTGTACATGGGCGAGGAGGATATCCGCCGCCAGGCCCCGAACGTGGTGCGGATGAAGCTCCTCGGCACGGAGGTGCGTCCCGTAACCACCGGGGCCCGCACGCTCAAGGACGCGACGAGCGAGGCGATCCGGGACTGGGTCACAAACGTCGAGGACACCCACTACATTATCGGGAGCGTCGTGGGACCGGCGCCTTACCCGCGCATCGTGCGCGACCTGCAGAGTGTGATCGGCAAGGAAATAGAAACCCAGGCCCGCGAGCGTTTCGGGGCCGACCCAGACGCCGTCGTCGCCTGCGTCGGTGGCGGCTCGAACGCCATCGGGGCTTTCCACACGTTCGTCGGGCGCGAGGGCGTGCGGCTCATCGGTGTGGAGGCTGCGGGCCGGGGCATCGAGACCGGTGAGCACGGCGCGTCCCTGACCGAGGGGAAGCCCGGCGTGCTGCACGGCAACCTGAGCTACGTACTCCAGACGGATGGGGGCCAGATCCGGGAGGCCCACTCCATCTCCGCCGGGCTGGACTACCCTTCTGTCGGCCCGGAACACGCCTACCTCAAGGACGAGGGCTTCGCCGAGTACGTGAACGTCACCGACGACGAGGCTCTCGAAGGCTTCAAAGCATGTTCCCGGCTCGAAGGCATCATCCCGGCGCTCGAAACCTCCCACGCCATCTTCCACGCCGAGAAGGTGGCGAAGGAGCTTGGCCCAGGCAAGAACCTGGTCATCAACATCTCTGGCCGCGGTGACAAGGACGTGGCCGTGGCCGCCGAAGCCCTGGGTGTGGACGCGCAAGAATCCGAGGAAGTCTCCGGTGACGGGTAGCGAGCGGCTGCGGGCGGCCTTCCCGAAGGATCGGGTCGCGCTCATGCCGTATCTGACGGCGGGCTACCCGACGCTCGAAGCGGCGCGGGAGGTGGGGGAGGCGTACATCGCGGCGGGGGCCGACGTGGTGGAAATCGGGGTTCCCTTCTCCGACCCGCTGGCGGACGGGCCGACGATCCAGGCCACGACCACGCAGGCCCTGAAGAACGGTGCGGACCTGGACTATTGCCTCGACCTCGCGTCCGGGCTCGCTGGACGGGTGCCCGTCGTCTTCCTCGTCTACTACAACGTCGTGTTCGCGCGTGGGGTGGAAGAGTTTCTGCGCGCGGCGGAGGAGGCCGGTGTCTCGGGGCTCGTGGTACCTGATCTCCCGGCGGACGAAGTCGGTCGGTTCGCCGAGTTGTGCGGGGAATACGGCGTCGGACTGTGCCCTCTTGCGGCCCCGACCTCGACGGACGAGCGGCTAGCCTGGATCGGGAAGTTGGCGACGGGGTTCGTTTACTGCGTCTCGGTGGCTGGTGTGACGGGCGCGCGGGATGAGCTACCGCCTGGAGCGGTGGAGCTTTTGCGGCGGACGCGGGAGAGAACGGATGCGCCCGTGGCTCTGGGGTTCGGTATCTCCTCGCCCGAGGCGGCAGCGGAGGCTGCGAGCGAGGCGGATGGTGTCATCATTGGCAGCAAGCTGATGCAGCTCGTCGGGGAAGGTGGATCGGAGCGGGCCGGAGACTGGCTCAGCAAAGTGCGGGAGGCCATCGTCGGTGTGAGGCAAGAGTTGCATCTGAAGAACCAGGATCAAACGCAACCCTTGTCTCCAGAGGACGGAGGCTAGCATCAGGAGCTGGCTCAGCCGCCGCCGGGAGTACGCTCGGGTCACCCCGGAGACCGAGAGCGGACTCGGGCCGGTCGAGGGCGTCTTCACCAAGTGCGAGGAATGCGGAGAGCCGATCTACGAGCGGGATCTCCGCGCGCGCTTCAACGTCTGCCCCAACTGCGAGCATCACTACCCCCTCGCGGCTCCAGAGCGCGTTAGGCTCCTCATGGATTCAGGCACCTTCGAAGAGATCGGTGCGGGCATGATGGCCGGGGACCCACTGGGTTTCGAGGGTTATCCTGAGAGGCTGGAGAAGGCCCGCAAACAGACCGGCCTCGACGATGCCGTGGTGAGCGGGGTCGGCAGGATCGGGGGGCGTCCCGTGGCGTTCGCGGCGATGGACTTCCGGTTCATCGGGGGCTCGATGGGGAGCGTGGTTGGGGAGAAGATCGCGCTGACGATGGAGACCGCCAGGGATGGGGATCTCCCGCTCGTGATCGTGCCCGCCTCGGGCGGGGCGAGGATGTTCGAGGGCGTGTACTCCCTGATGCAGATGGCGAAGACCAGCGTCGCCCTCGCCCGCTTCGAGGAAGGGTCTAAGCCCTTCGTCTCCGTGCTTACCGACCCGACCTACGGCGGCGTGACGGCTTCGTTCGCAACGGCGGCCGATGTGATCCTGGCCGAACCGCGAGCCCGCATTGGTTTCGCGGGACGCCGGGTTATAGAGGACACGACGAAAGAGCGGCTGCCCGATGGCTTCCAGACGGCGGAGTTCCAGCGGGAGCATGGTATGGTGGACCGCATCGTGCATCGGCTGGCCCTGAAGGCGGACATCGAGCGCCTGCTCGGATTCCTCGCGTGAGGGGCAAGGTGTGATCCTGGACTTCGAGCGGCCCGTGAAGGAGCTCGAGGAGCGCATCGGCGAGTTGCGGCGGCTCGCAGGCGAGAGCGGGGAACTGCGGGCGGAGATCTCACGCCTCGAAGATGCCCTCGCCTCAGCCAAGCGGCGCATCTACCTGAACCTCACGCCATACCAGCGGGTACAGGTCGCCCGCCACCCCGAGCGCCCGAACTTCCGCGTCTACCGCGATGCCCTCGCCGATGACTTCTACGAGCTCTCCGGCGACCGGCTCTACGGGGACGATCCCGCAGTGCAGGGTGGGTTCGCCAGGATCGGGGGCCGCAACGTGGTCCTCGTCGGCCACGACAAGGGCAAGGACGTGAGGAGCCGGGTCAAGGGCAACTTCGGCATGGCCCACCCCGAGGGATATCGCAAGGTGAGGCGCCTGTACGAGCTGGCCGGACGCTTCGGCCTCCCCATAGTGGCGATGGTGGATACGCCTGGCGCCTTCGCCGGACGCGAGGCCGAGGAGCGGGGTCAGGCGTGGGCCATCTCGGAAGACTTGATGGCGCTCGCCCGTGTCCCCGTGCCGGTCGTTTCCGTGGTGATCGGGGAGGGCGGTTCTGGCGGGGCGCTCGCGATGTGCGCCGCGGACTACGTGGGGATGCTCGAGAATTCGTACCTCTCCGTCATAGCCCCAGAAGCCTGCGCCTCCATCATCTTCAGAGATTCGAGCCGGGCCGCCGAGGCTGCCGAGGCTATGAAGCTCACAGCCCGCGACCTGAAAGACCATGCCATCATCGACGAGGTTCTCCCCGAACCACTTGGCGGCGCGCACAACGATCCGGCCGCCGCCGTTGGTGCCGTGGGCGAAGCCCTCGAGCGCGTATTGTCTGGCTTGAACGGCGTCGATACGAAATCTCTACTTCAGGCACGCTACGAACGCTATCGCCGTATGGGGAACCACACCAGCGTCTGAAGGTCTTGCGTTCTTCACGGTTTTCGGGTATAGATCACGGTAAGCAAAAGCCGCCGGGGAAAGCGGGAAAGAAGTGGCGTGGTTATCACGGATTGCTGATTGGGCGGCACAAGATGTCCTGACGCCCATCCCATCCACTTCGTAGGAGCGAGACAGCGGGAAGGAGGGTGTCTTATGCCGACGGTGGTCGAGCGTATGCACGGGGCGCTCAATCGGCACGATCTCGAAGCGTTCCTGGAGTGCTTCGACCAGGATTACGGGAGCGAGCAACCCATCCACCCCAATCGGGGTTTCGGCGGCAAAGAGCAGGTCCGCAAGAACTGGTCGGCTATCTTCGAGAGCTTCCCGGACTTCGAGGCGGATCTTCTCCGCCACGCGTCCGACGGAGGAACCGTATGGAGCGAGTGGCATTGGACCGCCACGGGGTTGAACATGGCCGGCGTGATCCTCATGGGCGTGGACGAGGATCGCATCGTCTGGGGACGGCTGTACATGGAGCCGGTCGAAGAAGGCGGGGAGGACATTGACGAAGCCGTGCAACGCATGACCGGGAGAGACCAGCCAGAGGAAGGCGGCTCCACGTAGGGAGCGTGCCTGGCGCTTCGACCGATAGGAGGGCAAGGATGATCGTGGTAGTCGGTGCTACGGGGATCTTGGGCGGCATGATCACGCGTCGGTTGCTGGAGCAGGGCAGGGAAGTGCGCATCCTCGTACGCCACGACTCCCCGTCCGAACAACTGGCCCAGGAAGGCCGCGCCACATCGGCCGGGTCCCTGATCGAGGCGGGCGCCCAACCGGTCTACGGGGATCTGCGCGATCGCGCCTCGTTGGATGCCGCCGTTGAAGGGGTCGAAACCGTGATCTCCACGGCCAATTCCGTCGGGCGCGGGGGTGAGGACAACCCCCAGAGCGTAGACCTGGAAGGCAACCGAAACCTCATCGAAGCGGCGCGGGATGCGGGCGTCGGGCACTTCGTTTTCGTCTCCGCGCTCGGCGCCGACCCGAACCATCCCGTTCCCTTCATGCAGGCGAAGGGCCAGAGCGAAGCCTCCCTGCGAGATAGCGGGATGGATTACACGGTTCTTGCCCCCACGCCGTTTATGGAAGTGTGGGTGGCGGTGGTGGTGGGCATGCCCGCCCTGCAGGGCCAGCCGGTTGTCCTGGTCGGTGAGGGACGTCGCCACCACAGTTTCATCTCCAACCGCGACGTCGCCGCGTTCGCCGTGGCGGCGGTGGACAACCCGGCGGCGCGAAACCGGTATCTGGCCCTCGGCGGACCCGAACCGCTGTCGTGGCGCGATGTGGTGGCGACCTACGAGCGCGTGCTGGGGTACCCCGTCTCCTTACAATTCGCGGCAATGGGGGAACCTGTTCCGCTGCCGGATCCAATGCCCGGGATACTGGCCGGCATGGAAACCTACGATTCGGCCATCGAGATGGGCGAGATCGCCCGTACCTTCGATGTTCCGCTTACAAGTCTGGAGACGTTCGTACGAGAGCAGGCCACCCCTCAAACCGCTTGACCGACGCGGCGTTGGCAGTGCTCTCTATGGACGCCCCTGGATTTTCCTGGAGCCGCTGCCCCTGGTAGCGGTAAGTCGAGTGTTGCTGCGCTACCCTTCGAGGAAGGCCAGCAATTCGCTGGTCGTCTCTTCCGCTCTCTCCTCGGCCAGGAAATGCCCGGTGTCGATGGGTTTGCCGCGCACGTCGCTGGCGTAGGGGCGCCAGACTTCCACCACGTCGTAGAGTTTGCCCATGATCCCGTTCGCGCCCCAAAGAAGTAGCAGGGGACATTCGATCCTGTTTTCATCGAAGTCGGCTTCGTCGTGTTCAAGGTCTATCGAGGCGGCGGCGCGGTAGTCCTCGCAGCTCGCGTGGATCGTCTCAGGGTCACGGAAGCACCGTTCGTATTCGATGAGCGCATCGGGCGCGAAGGTGTCGAGGGCCGTGCCCCAGCCGCCGAGCTTCTTGCGGAGGTAGTAGATGGGGTCGGCCCCGATCAGGGTCTCCGGCAGATCGTAGGGCTGGATGAAGAAGTACCAGTGGTAGTAACTCGTTGCCAGCGCCTTGTCCGTCCTGGCGAAGACCTCGCGCGTCGGGATGATGTCGAGCAAGGCAGCTTTCGTCACGCGGTCTGGGTGATCGAGGACCAACCGATGCGCGACCCGGCCTCCCCGGTCGTGCCCGACGACGGCGAAGGACTCAGATCCGAGTTGCTGCATGACCTCGACCATGTCCTGCGCCATCGCCCGCTTTGAGTACGCGGCGTGATCCTCCCTGCCCGGCGGCTTGGAGGAATCGCCGTAGCCCCGCAGGTCGGCGGCCACCACGGTGAAACGTTCGGCCAGCCGGGGCGCGACAGCGTTCCACATGGCGTGGGTCTGCGGGTAGCCGTGGAGCAGGAGCACAGACGGACCTTCGCCGCCACGCACCAGGTTGATCTCGGCGCCGCTGGTCCTTATCCGCTCGCGCTCGAAGCCTTCGAACATCAGGACATCTCGGTTATCCGAAGAAGGTGCGAAGATCCTGGTACAGGTTGTCGGGGACGGTCTTGGTCTCGTCGGTGGCTTCGGAGAGGTCCACGGTGACGATGTCGTTACCACGCAAGGCGACCATCTTGCCCCACTCGCCGTTCTTGATGGCCTCGGCGGCGCGCAGGCCGTAGCGGGTGGAGAGGATGCGGTCGTTCGCCGTCGGGGTGCCACCGCGCTGGAGGTGTCCGAGGACGACGTGGCGGGTGTCGATGCCGGTGCGCTCTTTGATCTCCCCGGCCAGCCCTTCGGCGACGCCGCCGAGCCTCACGTGGCCGAACTCGTCCTTCTCGGCGTTCTGGGTGACGAAATCCTCGCTGAAAGTCACGCCCTCGCTCACCGCGATGAGGCCCCATTTCTCGCCGTTCGCAGCGCGCTTCTTGAATATCTCGGTTATCTCGTCGAGATCAGGCTCCACTTCGGGGATGAGGGTGACGTTGGCGGCGGAGGCGAGGCCTGCGCCCCAGGTGATCCAACCAGCGTGCCGCCCCATGACCTCGACCACGAGTATCCGTTCGTGGCTCTTCGCTGTTGTCCTTAGCTTGTCTATGGCGTCCGTGGCGATGGAGACGGCCGTATCGAATCCGAAGGTCGTATCCGTCGCCGAGAGGTCGTTGTCTATAGTCTTCGGGCAACCGATGATCTGGGTTCCGAAGTCCTCGTGCAGGCGCTTCGCCACGCCCAGGGTGTCATCTCCGCCGATAGCGACGAGGGCGTCCACGCCGAACTCCTCCATCTGCTTCACGACCTTCTCGGGATCTCCTTCGTTCTTATACGGGTTAGTGCGCGATGAGCCGAGGATGGTGCCGCCCTCTTGGAGGATGTAGCGGACGTCTTTCAAGCCCAGGGGCATCACCGTGTCCGACTCCGGATCGAGGAGTGCCTTCCAGCCGCGCTTGAGCCCGACGACCTCGTAGCCGTAATCCTCGATGCACTTCATGGCGACAGCCCGGATCACACCGTTCAATCCCGGCGCGTCCCCGCCGCCCGTCAGCAT
>JACCTS010000398.1 GCA_013812245.1 Rubrobacter sp. | reverse complement strand
CGGGTGGACGGGGATCAGGTGGAGTCTCCGGTGGTTCTCGGCGAGAACGTCGAAGTGGCCTCCGGCGCCCGCGTGGGGCCGCATTCGGTCATAGCATCGAACGTGCGGATAGGCGCCGGGGCTTCGGTGGCGCGCAGCACCGTGGACGAGCGCACGACGATAGGAGAAGAGGCTGAGTTGGACGGGACCCTGATCATGAAAGACTGCATTGTCGGGCCGCGAGCCCGGCTCCTGGAGGGCAGCGCCCTCGGGGACGGGGCAGAGGTAGAAGCGGACGCGACCGTCACCTCCGGCGTCGGTGTCTACCCCGATGAGACCGTGGAAGAGGGCGAGAGGGTCACCGAGGACGTTGGCGAGGACGAGGACTAGAGGACTAGAAATTGCGCGTCTACAGCGACCCCGCCTCCGAACGCCACTTCAACGAACTGGCCCGCGTCGAAGCTCCGGAACGTTTCCCGGCGGCCCTCGCGGGCGTAGACGCGGCGGAGAAAGCCGGCCTGCCGGTGGAGCGGCGCTCTTGTAAGCTCGCACCCGAAAACGCGGTGCTTGCGGTCCACGACCAGGGCTATGTGGAGAAGCTCAGGGAGATGTCCGCGGCGGACGGCGGATACCTCAGCCTGGATACCGCGTTCGGGGCCGGCTCGTTCGAGGTTGCTATGCTGGCGAGTGGCGCCGCCTGCTCCGCCGTCGAGAGCGCCCTCTCGGGTGAGTCGGCCTTCGCCATAGCCCGTCCGCCGGGCCACCACGCGGGCCGGGACTACGGGATGGGCTTCTGTCTCCTGAACCACGTGGCGGTGGCTGCCGCCAACGCCCGGTCTCTAGGCGCGGAAAGGGTGGCCATCCTCGACTGGGACGTGCATCACGGCAACGGAACCCAGGACATCTTCTACGCCGACCCGATGACGCTCTATCTCTCCGTCCACCAGAGTCCTTTCTACCCTGGCACCGGCGCGATCTGGGAGGTGGGGGAGGGCGACGGACGGGGCTTCACCGCCAATGCCCCGCTGCCCGCCGGTTCGGGCGAAGACGTGTACGCGGCGGCCTTCACCGGCGTATTCGAGCCCGTGCTGCGAGAGTACCGGCCGGACTGTCTGATCGTCTCTGCCGGCTTCGACGCCCACGCCGACGATCTACTGGGTGGCATGCGCCTGGAAACGGAGAGCTTCGGACGTTTCGCCGCAGCGCTCGTAGCGCTGGTGAAGGAGATCGGGGCTCCGCCCCCGGCGTTCGTCATGGAAGGCGGCTACGACCTGGGCGCGCTCACGGACTCCGTTGCCGCCACCATCATCGGCGTCGAGCGCAGCGCGCCTCCTAGGTGGGGTTACCCCGGGGGCGTGAAGCAGATCGAGCAGAGTCGCGAGGAACTGGCGCCTTTCTGGAGGAGCCTCCGTTAGGCAGCCTTTGCTTGATCTAGACCGGGCTTCGTATGAGAGTCGGGATGCCGATCCCTCAAAGGTTGCTGGAGACCGGACCGGACGGACCGGGCTTCGTCCTCCAGCTCTCGCACAGGGCTCGCGCTCTGACGAGTGTGCCTTCCTCTATGCTGCCTCGTTCGCTACCGTAGCGTTCGCGGACTTCCGCTTCCAGGGCCTCGAACATCTCCTGCACGCTCGCGGGTATGTCGGCGATGCTGCCTGACCTGAACGGTAGACCGAGGGCGCAGTGGAAAGCTTCGAGGACGGGGATGAGTTCTCCAGTTCGCTGGACCAGGATCAGAGCTTCCATCCGCGCTGCCCGCCGGGTCACCCGCTGGGCGAGACCCGCGTGTTTGATCCCCTGCTGCCCGCCGGAGCGGACGGAGTAGGCGCCGGGACAGAACTCTCCCGCCACCTCGCCACCCTCGGCCTCGACTCCAATACGCCGCAACGCTGAAGACACGAGGTCCACGCCTTCCGCGTACCTCTCGTAGAGGCCATGCCTGAGGTCCGTAACCGGAAGTGTGAGTGAGAAAGAGATCGAACCCCCGTTCGCCGCCACCGCCCCGCCGCCCGAGTTGCGGACCAGAACCGGGAATCCGAGACTTTCGGCGCGTCGTCTAGCCTCACCAAAACCCAGCAGGCGCGTTTCGAGGCGGGTCGCGCCGACGTAGCGCGAGGAGGTCCACACCAGGGCCGTCGGACCGCGGTCCCTCGCCGCCACCTCTTCGAGCACCACCTGTTGCAGGCCGAAGCCGTCCTCCGGGCGCTCCAGATGTTCGGCGACCAGGATCTCCATCTTGCTAGCGGCGGGCTACGAAGAGCCCGGTGTCTTTGGTGACGCGGATGGCCCCTCGGTCGGCCAACTCTCGCTCCAGGCTTTCGGTGAGCCGGGATACTCTGGTTCGGATCTCGTCTTCTGACAGACTGGCGACCGCTTCATGGACGGTCATTGTGGAGAGCACGTAGTCCACCAAAGGCCGCGCCTCGGTGACGATCAGCGCGTCTTCGTAGAGCCGGAGGGAGATATCGGAGAAGTGAGGCGAGAGTTGATCTGCTCCGTTCTCCAGGCTAAAGGCTCCGATGCGCTGTGCGAGGCCGTCGTCTGGATGGGCCGAGTTCAGGATCTGCATCATCCAGTCCATCTCGCGCAGGTGGCTGCCGCCGCCGGTTGCAGCGTAGAAGGTTCCGTTGTGATCCAGGACGCGCGAGATCTCCGAAATCGCACGCAGGCGTTCGGGGACGTGGTGCAGTACGTGGTTGGAGACCACCGCGTCGAGCGCCCCGTCGTCGAAGGGGAGCTTCCTGGCGTCCGCCACCCGGAAGCGGAAGCGCCTCGAATCGGCGAGGCTTCTCTCCGCCTCGCCCAGCATGCCCGGCGAGGCGTTCGTGAGCGTGGCGCTCCAGCCTTCGGGGATACGTTCGAGGTTCTCGGCCCAGAGCTTGCCTGTCCCGCAGCCGATCTCCAGGACGTGGGCGTTAGAGGACAACTCCAACTGGTCGAAGACCCATCGCGTCCAACCGTAGCTGTTGGTACT
>JACCTS010000383.1 GCA_013812245.1 Rubrobacter sp. | reverse complement strand
CGCTGGTCCAGGCGCATCATGTGGAAGTAGCGCATGTAGACGCTCTGCTCCGAGAGCGAGCCGTGGAACTTCACCATCAGCGGCTCGTCTTCGGGCCGGATGGGACGTACCGTGACCGGCCTGCCGTCCTTAAGCTCTTCCTCGAAAATGTATTGCGTGGGGTACGGTCGGATGGCGGGATGGGGGAGGTCTTTGTCCGGCACGTCAGGGTCGTGGAGCACCACGCGGGCATCGAGGGCGAGCAGGCGCTCCGGGGAGGCGAGCAGCGGGTTTAGGTCCATCTCCTTGATCCTGGGTTGCTCCACGACGAGCTGCGAGAAGCGCACGAACAACTTCTCCAGCGCCTCTCTGTCCACCGGCGTCCGCCCCCGCACGCCGTCGAGCGCCTCGGAGATGCGGGTCCGCTCCATCGTGCGGCGGGCGAGGGTGGTGGTGAGCGGTGGTAGGGCGAGCGCGCGGTCCCTGTACACCTCGACGAGCTGGCCGCCGGAGCCGAAGAGCAACACGGGCCCGAACTGCGGGTCGGGGCTGCTGCCCAGGATCAACTCGTACCCGTCCAGGCCGACCATCGGCTGTACCGTGACCCCCGCGAAGTCCTCCGGCGTGTACTCATCTGCGATGCGCCGCTCCACCTCCTCGTAAGCCCGCCTGACCTCGTCCGCGTCTCCAAGGTTCAGGCGTACGCCGCCCACGTCGGTCTTGTGGGTGATGGTCTCGGAGTCGAGTTTGATCACGACGGGGTAGCCGATGTCCTCCGCGGTCTCCACGGCCTCGTCCGCGCTGCGGGCGAGACGGGTCTCGACGGTCGGGATGCCGTAGGAGGCGAGCAGTTCCTTGGACTCGTACTCGGTGAGGATGGTGCGTCCGTCCTCGCGGGCCTGCTCCACCAATTCTCCTGCCCGGTCGCGGTCAATAGAGCTGTTCTCCGTGGCAAGTTGCGGGGTCTCGTAGATGGTACGTAGGTTGTAGGTGTAGCGCCACATATCCGCGAAAGCGCGCGCGGCGGCGTCCGGGTAGTCGAAGGTGGGGATGCCGGCGTTGTTCAGGATCGTCTCCCCGGCGGACACTTCCGGGCCGCCCATCCAGCTCGCCAGCACGGGCTTGCGTGTGCTCTTCGCGTAGGGGGCGAGGGCTTCGGCGGTGGCGGTCGGGTCTGTCATATCCTGCGGCGTGAGAACGACGAGCAGGCCGTCGCTCTCCGGGTCGTTCGCGGCGGTCTCCAGGGTCTTCGCGTACCGTTCGGGATCTGCGTCGCCGAGCACGTCCACGGGGTTGCCGTGGCTCCAGGGACCAGGGAGGAAGCCGTTCAAGTTCTCCATCGTCTCATCTGAGATGGGCGCCAGCTCGCCGCCGTTGCCGATAAGGGCGTCGGTGGCGAGGACGGCGGGACCGCCCGCATTGGTGATGACGGTGAGGCGCGGTCCCTTCGGGCGGGGTTGCTTGCCGAGGACTTCGGCCATATCGAAGAGGGAGGAGATCTCATCCACCCGCAACACGCCGCTCCTGCGGAAAGCTGCGTCGAGCACCTCGTCCGAGCCTGTGAGCGAGCCGGTGTGGGAGGCGGCGGCCTTGCCGGCGGCCTCGGTGCGCCCGGCCTTTATGGCGATGATGGGCTTTGTGAGGGCGACCTCGCGCGCCGCCGAGAGGAACGAGCGGGCGTCGCCGATGGACTCCATGTACAGGACTATGCTCTCGGTCTTCGGGTCGTCGCCGAGGTAGTAGATCAGGTCTCCCCAACCAACGTCCATCATGGACCCGACGCTGACGAAAGCCGAGAACCCGACGTTCTCCCTGAAGCTCTGATCCAGTATCGCCGTCAGGAGCGCCCCGCTCTGGCTCAGGAAACCTACGCTGCCGGGGCGTGCGATGTTCCCCGCGAACGTGGCGTTCAGCCCTGAGTTCGGGTTCATGACGCCGAGGCAATTCGGACCGACGATGCGCATGCGGCCGCGCCTGGCCTCCTCCATTACCTGTTCCTCGAGCGCGGCCCCCTCCGGCCCCGTCTCACGGAACCCGGCGGAGATAATGATGGCGCCCTCCACACCCGCGTCCACGCATTCGGAGACGATGTCAGGGACGGTGGGGGCGGGCGCCACGATCACGGCGAGGTCAACCTTCTGGGGAACCTCCGCGACGCTCGGGTACGCTTTGATGCCGAGCACGTTCGGCCGCCGGGAGTTCACGGGGAAGACTGTCCCCCCGAACGGGCTGGAGACGAGGTTCCACATGATCGTACGCCCCACGCTCCCCGGACGCTCGGTCGCCCCGATCACCGCGACCGTCTCCGGTCTGAAGATGGCGTCCAGCGGCTGACGCTCGTAACCCAATACGTCGTGCGCGGGATCCCCGCCCCTGGCCCTCTTCATCCTCTGCTCCTTCCGTGTCCGACCGCCCCGGACATACCGCTTATAACTATATTGATGCCACAATTATGTTCTTAACATGCGGCGCGGGCGGGGTGCGTGAACTCCGCCACCGGGCGTTCTAGAGACGGTTCGCTAGAGCCTCATCGCTTCTGGCCGACGGCAGGGATAGGAAGGTCTGGCCGGGTACGCGAACCCGCCGTGGGATAGTTCGGCCGCCTAGTGACGATGCTTGACCTGGGATTGGTGAGCGGTATCGTCGTGCCGGCGACCCGGCTCGGCGGTCCAGGCAAGGACGTGCTCAAGGGCATGAACAGACCCGGCTATCTCGGCAGTGGAGGCGGCAAAGACGGGATGTTCGGCGACACAGGCCCCGACAGAATGTACGGCGGGAACGGCGCCGATGAGATCTCCGACGGCGGGGGCCGGGACATCTTCCCGTCAATGCGCCCACCGCGGTGGCTACGACGTGGTATTCGTGGACAGCGCCGATAAGATCTGCGACTGCGATCTGGTGGAGAAGGGTATTTCTCCGCCGAGGTAGCCTTCCTGGCTCCGCCGGTTCGACCGGAGATCAGCCCTGCGAGGATTCCGGAGGTTCTTGCGGAGCGTCCCGTTTGCGGACGACGTTCTCCAGGAGTGTACGGTTCGGGATGCGATGAAGGTACCCGTCCGGGGAGCGGACCGTGATGGACGCGTACCCCAGTTCCTCCACGGTGCCCTCGATGCCGCTCACCGAGATCACATCGCCCACCGCCGCGGTGTCCCGGACGTAGCGTCCGGCGGCGATGTTGCCCGAGAGCAAGACCAGACCCTGCCCGATGGAGAGGGCCGCGACGAGTCCGAGGGTGGCGAGGACGACGATGGCGAGGACGACGAGCAGATAAGTCTCCAGCCC
>JACCTS010000368.1 GCA_013812245.1 Rubrobacter sp. | reverse complement strand
GGCGGAAGCTCGGTGGCGACGGCGGAGCACATAAAGGCCGTCGCAGACAGGGTGAAGAGAGCCAACGACTCGGGCCTCGGCCTCGTCGTGACCGTCTCGGCGATGGGGAAGCAGACGGATCGGCTCTTGAGGCTCGCGGGCGAGGTCAGCCGCGACCCTTCGCCCCGTGAGATTGACCAGCTCCTCTCGACAGGCGAGCTGCAGTCCGTGGCGCTTCTTGCGATGGCGCTGCACGACCGGGGAGTGGCGGCCACCTCGCTCACCGGCTCCCAGGCCGGGATGAAGACCACGGGACGCTACGGGTCTGGCATTATCTCGGGGATTCAGCCCGACCGCCTGCGCGGCCTGCTCGACGAGGGGCAGGTCGCCATCGTCGCCGGCTTCCAGGGGGTGAACACTTTAGGGGACATAATGACCCTCGGGCGCGGCGGGTCCGACACGACGGCGGTGGCGCTCGCGGCTGCGCTCGGGGCCGACCGGTGCGAGATCTTCACGGACGTGGACGGTGTATACACGGCCGACCCACGCATCGTCCCGGAAGCCCGGCGGATACCAAAGATTCTCTCCTCGGAGATGGCGGAGATGTCCTGGCGGGGAGCTAAGGTCATGCACCCGCGGGCGGTCGAGCTCGGGGCGCTCTACGGGGTCGAGATCCACGTGAAGAGCTCCTTCGCGGAGGGGCCTGGCACGATCATCACGGGAGGTAAAGACTTGGAACGACTGGAGACCCGGGAGACGGTGGCCGGCATCGTCCACGACCTGGACGTTTCGCGCGTGGCCCTCAACGGCATCCGCACCGGACCGGGCACCCTGAGCCGCGTCTTCACGCCGCTCGCGGAGCGCGGCATCTCGGTAGATGTGATCGTTGAGAACGGACTCAAGGAGGGAAGGGCCGACGTGGCCTTCACCGTCCGGCGAGGCGACTTCGCCGAAGCCCGCGAAGCGGCAGAAGAAATAGCAGCTTCTCTAGGCGGCGAGGCCGTGGGCGAAGAGGAACTTGGCAAGGTCTCCGTGGTGGGCACTGGGATGCTGAACCGCCCAGGCTACGCGGCGAAGATGTTCGATACTCTGGGCGAGGCTGGCATCCCCATTAGGATGGTCTCGACCTCAGAGATACAGGTAACGTGCGTGATGCGGGCGGAAGAAGTAGGGGAGGCGGTCCGTCGCCTCCACGAGAGCTTCGAACTGGAGGAGAGAGATGTTTAGCGGCGCGTTTACGGCACTCGTCACCCCGTTCAGGAACGGCGAGGTGGACGTGGAGGCCCTTGAGGGCATGGTCGAGTTCCAGATCAAAAACGGCATCCACGGCCTCGTCCCCTGCGGCACCACCGGCGAGACCCCCGCCATGAGCGAAGCTGAAGACCGGGTGGTCATAGAAACGGTCGTGCGGGTCGCCAACGGGCGGGTGCCCGTGATCGCGGGCTCGGGCTCCAACAGCACGGACATGGCGATCAAATACACCAGGATGGCCGAGGAGGCCGGGGCCGACGGCTCACTTCAGGTGGCCCCTTACTACAACAAGCCGACCCAGGAGGGGCTCTACCGGCACTTCGCCGCCATCGCCGAAAGCACGAGCCTACCCCTCGTCCTGTACAACATCCCCGGCCGCACGAGCGTCACGATAGAGGCACAGACGATGGCGCGACTCGCCGAGGTCCCCAACATCGTCGGCGTCAAGGAGTCCACCCTCTCGATGAACATGGCGAGCGACATAAGACGGCTCTGCGGCGAGGAATTCGACATCCTCTCCGGAGACGACCCGGTGACGCTACCCCTGATGGCCCTGGGTGGAGTAGGGGTGATCTCCGTGTCCTCCAACGTCGCGCCCGGCGCCGTCTCGGACATGGTGAACGCCCTCCTCGAAGGCGACTTCGAGCGGGGCCGCGAACTCCACTACGAGCTCCTCCCACTCTTCCGGGCGCTCTTCGTCGAGACCAACCCCATCCCGGTGAAGACGGCGGCTTCGATCCTCGGCCTGTGCTCCGACGAGATGCGCCTCCCGATGGTCCCGATGGAGGGTGAGAACCTCCGCCACCTCCAGGAGACCCTCGACGCCGCAACTCACCTCCTCCCCACCCCGGAAGAAGTGTGACGAAAGTAGCCGTAATCGGGGCAGCCGGCAGGATGGGGCGTGAGATCTGCCGCGCCGCCCTCGAAACGGAGAGCCTGGAACTCGCCGGGGGCACCGTCGAGCCTGGAGTCCCGGAGCTAGGCAAAGACCTCGGTGAATTGTGTGGATGGGGCAAGGCAAACGTCGCGGCCACGGCAGAACCGCCCGACGACGCCGAAGTCCTCGTAGAGTTCACTTCTCCAGAGGCCACGGTCGCTCACCTCGCATACGGTAAGCCGCACGTCATCGGTACAACCGGCCTCTCGGAAGACCAGCGCGCGGAGGTCGAGGAGGCGGCCCGATCCGTCCCGATCGTGCTGGCTCCGAACATGGGCGTCGGGGTGAACCTTCTACGTGAAGTGGTGCGCGACCTCTCCGCGAAGCTCGAAGGCTACGACATAGAGGTTGTCGAGGCGCACCACCGCAACAAGAAGGACGCGCCATCCGGGACGGCGCTCCTCCTGGCAAACGCCGCAGCCGAAGGCCGGCAACAGAACCTCGATGATGCTGCCGTGTACGGTAGGGAAGGCGTCTCGCCACGCCAGGAAGGTGAGATCGGCATCCACGCGCTACGCGGCGGGGCGGTCGTCGGGGAGCACCGCCTCATCTTCTACTCCGAAGGCGAGGAGATAGAGGTCATCCACCGCGCCCTGTCCCGCCGCACCTTCGCCGACGGCGCCCTCCGCGCCGCCAGGTTCGCCGCCGGAGCCGGGCCCGGCTTGTACTCCATGCGCGACGTGCTCGGATGACCAGTAGATCTAGGATGCGATTCTTTGGTATAGATCTGGCCTTCAGTTCAAAGAATCCGTCTGGCCTGTGCGTTCTCGACGAACGCGGTGCATTAATGAATGCAGATTACTTGCGATCCGATGAAGAAATCGTCGGTTTCATTGAGCAAGAAGCAGATCCTATAGGCAATGTTATTGTCGTTGACGCGCCCCTGATTTGTGTGAATGAGACAGGACAGCGTCCTTGCGAAAAGCTGGTGGGACGACTTTATGGAAAATACCATGCAAGCTGCCACTCAAGCAATATTCGAAACATGGCGGGGCAGCGAGGTCCTATGCTAGTCAGCGCAGTACAGGAAAGGTTCCCCGTCACAGTTCAACATGACGCTAGAAACACATCGGCGGATATGTGGCCCATGATCGAAACTTATCCGCATCCAGCTCATATAGAGTTGTTCAAACTTTCTCGAATCTTTAAATACAAGAAAGGTCGTGTCGGCGATAAGCGGGAAGGACTGATGCAATACACTACCGCACTCAAAGAACTACAGAGTCAGAAGCCTCCGCTCCAAATCGGCACAATTCCTTTCTTGGATCAAGACATCTATTCTCTAAAAGGCAAAGGCTTAAAACGCCAAGAAGATTTGCTAGACGCCGTGTTTTGCGCTTACACAGCAGCTCATCTTTGGCACCATCGTCGAGACACTTCTTGCTGGCGCACAATAAAGACAGATAGCAGCCCGGACTTCATAACCGTGCCACTCTTGTCGCAGTAGGCGGAAGTATGTTTGGTCAGACGGCTACTCGTCTGACGAAGAGCGGCTCTGTCCAAAGCTAGAAATCCGCGACCGCCGGGATCACCTCGCGTCCGAGCGTCTTCAGCGGCTCGATGTCTTGCACGTTGGGCATGTTGAAGATGAGGTGCTCGATGCCCGCATCACCAAGCTCGCGGCACATATCCACGACCTGATCCGCCGACATGGCTCCCGGAGCAAGCTCGACGGTCCCGAGTGCGGTCTTCTCTATCTCGTCGTAGTCGCGGCCAACGTCCTCGCAGTGGCCTTTCAGCACGTCGAGCTTGTGACGGATCGTCTGCGGCCCGCCGTAGGCGAAGAGGTTGCAGGCGTCGGCGTACTGCGCGACCAGCCGCAGGGTCTTCCTCTCCCCAGAGCCGCCCACCATGATCGGGGGGTGAGGCTCCGAGAGCGCGGGCGGGCTGTTGAGCGTTTCTTCCAGACGATAATGCTCGCCCTCGAAAGGAGCGGCCTTCCCTGACCACATCTGATGCGCGATCCGCAAGGTCTCCTCGAGCCGCTCGAACCGTTCGCCCGTCGAGGGGAAAGGCACGCCCAGCCCCCTCGATTCGCGCTCGTACCAGCCGGCCCCGATCCCGAGGTAAGCGCGCCCGCCGGAGAGCACGTCCAGCGTCGTGGCCGTCTTGATCAGGATTCCCGGATGGCGGTACTGAACCCCCGTCACCAGCGTCCCGAGCTTCGCCCGTTCGGTAACGCCAGCCAGATAACTCAGGGCACTGTAGCCTTCCAGCATTGGCTCCTCGGCCTCGCCGACTACCTCGATCTGGAAGAAGTGATCCATCACCCAGATGCTCGCGAAACCGGCCTCATCAGCCGTACGCCCGATCTCCGCGAACTTCGGGCCTATCGAGCCGGGAGCCTCTGGCCAAGTAAACCTCGATATTTGCAGTCCGATCTTCATACGCCGCTCCGTTCCCATGGAAGACTTCTAACTCCGAATATCCTAACCAGAAAATACCGCATCTACTCCCGCCAGCGCGTTCGCTAGTGCGCGCCGCCGAGGTTGAGCCCGATCACTCCAGCCACGATCAGGGCGAGCGACGCCAGCTTGAGCAGCGTCACCGGCTCCCTGAACCACAGGATGCCGATGGTCGCGATGAGCGCCGTCCCGAGGCCCGACCAGATCGCATAGCTCACGCTCACGTCCAGCCTCTTTAGCGCCAGCGTCAACAGGGTGAGGCTGAGACCGTAGAAAACGAAGATAAAAGCGGAGGGAACCGTCCTCGCAAACCCCTCCGACAGCTTCATGCTCGTCGTCCCCGCTACCTCCGTCAGTATCGCAAAGAGCAGATACATCCACGCCATCTACGCACTCCTCCCGCCGGTCGCTCTGTCCCTCCTGGACAATTAGTAGCACGGAACGGCACCGGGACGCGGACTCTGGCGCGGCTGATAACCTTTAGGCGACGTTCTCATCTTTGAAGGAGTGACGCATGACCGAAACGAAGACCGGGCGGATCATCCCCCGCGAAGTCCTCTTCGGCAACCCGGAGCGGACGCAGCCCCGCATCTCCCCGGACGGCACACGCCTCGCCTATCTGGCGCCCGCCAATGGCGTGCTGAACGTGTGGGTCGGAAGCGTGGACGGGGAGGATTTCCGCCCCGTAACGGAGGACCGGGAGCGCGGCATCCGGCTGTACTTCTGGGCCGAGGACGACCGGCACATCCTGTATTTGCAGGACGCCGGCGGTGACGAGAACTGGCGGCTGTACTCCGTGGACCTCGAAGGCGGCGGCACGCGAGACCTCACCCCCTTCGAGAACGTCCAGGCGCAGATTTTGGACAAGAGCCGGCATTTTCCTGATGAGATTCTCGTCTCCCTCAACCACCGCGACCCCAGGGTGCACGACGCCTACCGGCTGCGCCTGAGCACCGGCGATTTGGAACTCGTCGCCGAGAACCCGGGCAATATCGCCGGGTGGGTGGCTGACGCGGACTTCGAGGTGCGGGGCGCCGTTACAGCCAAACCGGACGGCGGCTTCGACCTGCTCGTCCGGGAAGCCGGAGGCGAGGACTGGAACATGGCGGTGAGCTGGGGACCCGAAGATGGTCTGGGCAGCGGCCCCGTGGGCTTCACGAAGGATGGACAGCACATGTACCTCCGGGACTCCCGTGAGGCGAACGCGGCCCGGCTCGTCTCGCTGAATCTGGTGACCGGCTCCGTCGAGACGCTGGTCGAGGACCCGCGCTACGACGTGGCCGACGTGCTGGTCCACCCTGACACCCACGAGGCGCAGGCCGCGGCGGTGGAGCGCGCCCGTGCGGAATGGACCGTGCTCGATGAGGGCGTCAGGGACGATTTCGAGGCCATCCGGCAACTCGCCAGGGGTGACTTCGGCGTGGCGAGCCGCGACCGGGCGGACGAAAACTGGATCGTGGCCTTCACCGCAGACGACGGCGACGCCTCCTACTACGCCTACAACCGCAGGAATCGCGAAGGCGCCCACCTCTTCGACGCCAGGCCGGACCTCGCGGAGTATGCCCTGGCCCGCATGGAGCCCATCTCCTTCACCGCCCGCGACGGGCTGCCGATAGAAGGTTACCTGACGCTGCCGCCGGCCGAGGACCAGAGATCCCTGCCGATGGTCCTCAACGTGCACGGTGGCCCGTGGTACAGGGACGGGTGGGGCTACGACCCGGAGGCCCAGTGGTTCGCCAACCGGGGATACGCCTGCCTGCAGGTCAACTTCCGGGGCTCCACCGGCTACGGCAAGGAGTTCCTGAACGCCGGCAACAAGGAGTGGGGTGCAAAGATGCACGACGACCTGGTTGACGCAGTCCGCTGGGCCGTGGAGGAGGGCGTCGCGGACCCGGAGCGTGTCGCCATCTTCGGCGGCTCATACGGCGGGTACGCCGCGCTGGCCGGGGCGACGTTCACGCCCGAACTGTTCCGGTGCGCGGTGGACATCGTCGGGCCGAGCAACCTCGTGACCCTCATCAACAGCATTCCGCCGTACTGGGAGCCGCTCAAGGCAATCTTCACCGAGCGTGTTGGCAACCCGGAGACCGAGGAGGAATTGCTCAAGACCCGCTCTCCGTTGTTCTCCGTGGACCGCATCGGCATTCCCATGCTGATCGCTCAGGGCGCCAACGACCCGCGCGTCAAGCAGGCGGAGTCAGAGCAGATCGTGGCCGCCATGCAGGAGAAGAGCATCGCCCACGAGTACATGCTCTTCAAGGACGAGGGCCACGGCTTCGCCCGCCCCGAGAACCGTCTCAAGTTCTACGCCGCCGCCGAGAAGTTCCTCGCAGAGCACCTCGGTGGCCGGATGGAAGGATAGTCAAGCGCAGAATCAGGAATCGTCTTCCGGGGGGTCTTCCCAGGCCGAGATGAGGGCTTCCACCCACCCAGGGTCCACGCCCATGTCTCCTGCGATCTCCCCAGCGGACATCCCCGAGTTCCGTCGGCGTTCGACCTCCTCCTCGAGACAGACTTCGCCCATACCTTCCGTGCTCCACCCGCTTTTGAAGCCATCTCGCTCTTTATACTAGAATCCCCGCTGTCATGAGGTTCACCAAGATGCACGATTAGTTTCGTTGACGGTCTATACTGCCGCACCTGGATCAACGGCGAAGGCAACGCGGATGTATCCGTGGACTTGTAGACAGTCCGACGTATCCAGTTTACTGATCCTTCAGCTTTCTAGCTTTTTCGACGAATTTGGCGTGCTTTTCGTCAGTGAATTCAGGGTAGTCCACGAACATGTATTTACTACCGTGCATCATCGCAGCTTTTCCGTATTTTTGCGCCTTCTTTACGTCTTCGGAAAGAAACTTTGTCTTCATATCGTTGTGAAGCGTAGGGTTGTTGTAGATGTCCAGAACATCTTGAATTTTTCCGTAATACCGGGTCAGCGTTGCGGTGTGTTCGTTGGGCAGCAACTGCGCCAATCTGACCCTAGAAGCAACCCAAACGTCCGTCTGCAACTTGGTCGGGGGGAAAAGGTCTTGGCTATCAGGGTGCTGTTCGAACATCTGAAAAAGGCCATCATTATGACCAAGTTCAGTAAACACTAGCAACGTCAGCCCCTTCAATTCCTGATCGCGTTCCTTCTTCGCTTCCCAGTCTCTGTACCAACTGTTTGCCCAAGCGCTGCCGACCGCACCCACAACCGCACCTATCAGGGGCAGGAAGACGATCAGGGCCGAATCTGTTATAAGGTCAGTATAAAGGTAGCGAGGACGTGGACCTTCCGGATCTCGCCCACAAGGCCTGTGACCGGCACTTCGGCATTGGGGCAGACAGTATCCTGATCCCCCGTTTGTTTCAAGCAGGCTGGTCTCTGACCAGCCTGGCGTAGTTCGCCAGGGAGCGCTGATAACGGGGCAGATGGGGGCGAGCGCCGCCAGGGCGATTGAGACCGCCTCTTGCTCGCGCCCCACGTCCACGAGTGCTAGGGCGAGGAAGGCGCTCACCGCGTCGTCCAGATGGTCTGTGACCCCGCCTCCTGCTCGGCCGTCAGCAGGGCGACGCTCTCTTGCGGTTGGTCGAGGTTGCGCAGCGAGCTGGACATCTGGATCACGGCCCTACGGCGGCCTTCGCCCTCCAGCCCGAGGTCGAGCGCCTGACGGTACAGCGGCACCGCGAGATCCGGATGCCCGGTAGAGTCCAGCGAGCACGCCCGCTACGCAATTCGGCAGTAGACCAGAAGTTACGACCACCTGCGCATCGGTCCGCGCCGGGTGGAATAGAACGGAACGTATCTATTCGGGCGTTCTCCACAAAGGCGGCGGAACGGAGGTTTCTCTGCTGACCTGATCCACGGGCTCGGCCGCCTCTATCTCGATAGTCAGTTCATCGTCTCCGCCTGTTGATGTAGAAGCTGTAGGCGATGAAGGCGAGCAACGCCACCAGTACGATCGGCCCGAGTATGGTGGTGAACAAGAGTACGAAGAGTATCCTCAAGACACCAAAAGAACCGCGCCGTCCGCCGAAGCCGCGTCTGCTAAATCCCCTCCTCAGGAACAAGATGAGTACGCCGGGCGCGACGCTGGCGATCAAGGTGACAGCGTACGAGGCCCAATCCGCGTGTCCCGCCGCCATCGCATGGAGGTAAGGCATGAGTATCTGCTCCCTTCGTGCATTTCGGGTCATTGTATCCGGCCTGGAAGTCGCTATCGCAGGATATACAGCTGCCATCGCCGGTCCACTCCGATTACGGCAACGGCGGGCGGGGTTCTGACTGCCGAGATCACCCTCCGTGAACGCCCAACTACAGGTTACAGATGTTCCGCGGGCGCACGCAGGAACGCGAGAGGACCATGCGATACCTGGGCGTGTACACTGACTCCTGGACCTTGGATCATCGTACACACAGACGGTTCGTTGGAGTTGACCTGAAAAGCCGGGGAGGGTGTTAGCGAGGTATGCGCTTCACCAAGATGCACGGCGCAGGCAACGACTTCCTGATCTTCGATCCCGGCGAGGTCGAAGACGTGGACCTTCCGGACCTCGCCCGCAGGGCTTGCAACCGGCATTTCGGCGTCGGGGCGGACGGCATCCTGATCCCCGCTTCATCGGATGTTGCGGACCTGAAGATGGTCTACTTCAACTCCGACGGCTCGCCCTCGGAGATGTGCGGCAACGGCATCCGCTGCCTCGCCCGCTACGCCAGGGACTTCGAGATCTTCGACGGCGACGCCCTCACAATAGAGACGGGAGCCGGCGTCAAGAAGGTCGTGCTGCGCGAGGATGGCTCCTCACGGGTGGACATGGGTCCGCCCGGTTTCGATTCCGAAGTCGAGCTTGATGGCTACGCGTTCTTGCGGGTCTCGATGGGCAACCCCCACGCCGTCGCTTTCCTCGATGAGGAAGAGGCGGTGGAGAACCTGGATCTCCGCACCGTCGGCCCGAAGATAGAGAAAGATCCCCACTTTCCCGAAAAGACGAACGTGGAGTTCGCCTTCGCGCGGAGCGAGCGCGAGGTGCGGATGAGGATCTGGGAGCGTGGCGCGGGCGAGACGCTGGCCTCCGGGTCCGGCTCGTGCGCGGTGGCCGTTGCGGCGATCCGTCGGGGTCTCGCGCAGAGCCCGGTACTCGTGCGCCTCGACGGAGGAACGGTCGAGATAGAGTGGGCCGGTGATGGCGCGCCGGTGTACATGACGGGACAGGCGGAGTACGTGTGCGAGGGAGAGCTTCTCCTGTAGCCGGTATCCGTCAGTTGATGCCGACGATGCCGTGGCGGGCGGCGATCACGAGAGCCTGCAGTCGTGAGCAGGCGCCGAGTTTGGTAAGGATGTTCATCATGTGGCTGCGCTCGGTCTCCACGGAGATGTGCATGCGGCCGGCGATCTCTTTGTTGCTCAAACCTTCAGAGAGCGCCTGGAGGACCTCCATCTCGCGCCTGGTCAGCCGTTCGGCGGCGGACTTGATCCTAATCTCCCGCTCACGGTTTCGGACGGCGAGCCGGAGCAATTCCGTGATCTCGCCGTGCGTCAGCAACGTCTCCCCCGCCCCCAGGCGCCGCACGGCGTCGATGATCTCAGTCACGTCCGCGGACTTGTGCAGCACGCCCGCCGCCCCGGCCTCGACGGCTCGGGCGTGATCCGCGCGGTCCATGCTGGCCGTCAGAACGAGCGCCGTCAGGTTCGGACCGTCCTCCCCGAACTCTTCGATGAGCTCGATCCCTTCGCCGTCGGGGAGCGAGAGGTCCATAACCGCCATGTCCGCCTCCACGCCCTTGAGGACCCGGCGGGCTTCGGCAAGCGACCCTGCCTGCCCTACTACCTCGAACTCCGGCTCCCGCTCGAAGAGGACAGCGAGCGTCTGCCGGAATGATGCGTGATCCTCCACCAGCAGGATTTTCTGCACGCTTCTCCTTTGCGCCTGATCGCCAGTCTCTCGAATGTCTTCAATATAGCAACTTGTTGGCAAAGTGTCGTGAACAAGGAACAGCCGAAGCTATACGGGTTTCGGACCACTCCCCGCAAGAGCGCTAGTGGCCAACCGGAGCCTCACCAGCGTACCCTCTCCTGGTACGCTCTCGACTTCCAGCTCTCCGCCGAGCGCGAAGGCGCGCTCCTTCATCCCTGCTAGACCCACGCCCGGCATGATCCCCGACTCGAAACCACGCCCATCGTCGCGCACCTCCACACGGATCTCTCCACTATCGGTCCCGAGCGTTACCGTGGCGTGGCGGGCCCCGGAGTGGCGCCGCACGTTCGTCAGCGACTCCTGCACGACGCGCAAAACCTCGACGCCGGCGGCTCCCGAGGGCACCTCTGGATAGCCCTCCTCGACTATGAGTTCCAACTCGCGCTCCGGGGACATCTGGCGGTTGAGCTCCATCAGCGCCTCCAGCGAACGGACGAGCGGCTTTTCCCGCGCATCCTCGACACGGAGGTCGTAGATGGCGTCGCGCAAACCCTCGACCGCCCGGCGCAGGGTTTCCACTTCCCGGTCTCGCTCCTCGCTCCACTCACCCTTTCCGGCCAGATGGCGGGTGAGTTGCATGGACTGCAGGGTATAGGTCAGGTCTTGCAGCACCCCATCGTGCAGGTCGCGTGAGATCCTACGCCGCTCGGCCTCCCGGATCTCACGCAGCGCCCTCTCTGCGTTCTTGCGCTCCGTCACGTCCTCCATGGTTCCCTCGTAGCCCGTCGGCTCGCCCGCAGCGTCCCGGATCGCCCGCGCCGTCACCGACACCCACACCACTCCCCCGTCCTTGCGGCGCATCGCGATCTCGAAGCCCGAAACCGCCCCCTGCTGCCCTGCCAGCCGCCGGAACTCCATCCGGCGCTCGGGCTCCACGTAGAGCTGGTCCCCGACGTCCCTGATCTCCGCCAGAAGCTCTTCCGGGGACTCGTAGCCAAGCATGCGGGCCGCCGCGGGGTTCGCCGTCAGCAGGCGCCCGTCTACCGTGGTCTGGAAGATACCCTCCACGGCGTTCTCGAAGATCAAACGGTAATTCTCCTCGGCCCGCACGCGCTCCGTGATGTCCTCGTGTACGAGAACCACCTCGAGTAGCTTCCCATCCTCGCTCTTCACCGGGTAGACGTAGGCCCGCACCCAGCGTTCGGGAACATCGCTCACGTCCGGGATGCTCCTGTCCGGCACGTAGCGGATCGGGGGTATCGCGGTCGCCTGCCCGGCGAAGCCCCGCTCGATGTAGGGCATCGCACCCTTCTCGGCCAGTTGCTCGTCCCGCAGCACGTTGTAGCCCGGGATCTCCTCAGGCGTCACGCCCCACAGCTCTTCCCAGGCCCGGTTCACCCTCAGCGTCCACCCGTCGGGCGAGAAGATCTGCACGCTCAAGGGGGACTGTTCGATCATCAGCCGGAAGCGGTTCTCGGAGACCGCGAGGTCCCGCTCCGCCCGCCGCCGCTCCCGCCGCTCCTCGGCGTCGCGCAACTCCCGCTCGATGGCCGTGTTCAGCCGGGCCAGGTTATCCTTCATGATGTAGTCGTTGGCCCCGGCCTTCATGGATGCGACGGCCGTGTCCTCCCCGATCTTGCCGCTCACGATGATGAACGGCAGATCCGGGAAACCCTTGCCCCGGAGCATCGCGAGCGCCGCCGAAGAGTTGAAGGTCGGCATGGAGTGGTCGGAGATCACGAGGTCCCATTCCCGTCCGTCGAGGGCGGCCCCCATGTCCGCGGCGTTGTCCACCCGCTCGTGAACTGTCTCGTACCCGCCACGCCGGAGCGTCCTCAAGAGCAGCAACGCGTCGTCCTCGGAGTCCTCGACGAGCAAAATCCTGAGCGGCACGTCCACCTGGAACTCCCTCCCGAAAACGTCATCTGGCCGGGTAACGTGAGTACCTTCGATTATACCGGCCCCCGACCCGCCAGCAAAAATTTCCAAAAATAGCTCATTTGGGGGATGCGCCGCCCACGCTCCGAAGTATATGCTGGCTTCGTAACCCGGCGAATAGCGTGGAGAAACCGGAGAACGGAAGGAGCAGCGATGCAAGAACGGAACACAAGCGGAGAACACTACTCGTCGGGCCAGATGAGCCCCGCGGACGAGAAGACCTGGTCCATCATCGCCCACCTGAGCGTGCTGGCGGCCCTCATCGGCCTCGCGCCGCTAGGAGCGCTAGTGGTCTGGTTGATGTACAAGGACAAGTCCCCGAGGGTACGTTTCCACGCCGCACAGGCGCTCTGGTACCAGCTCGCCTGGGTCTTGATCATCATCGCCTACACCATTCTGAGCACCATTCTGTCGCTCGTGGTCGTAGGCATCTTCATGTTCTTCCTGCTGCCCCTGCTCGCGCTGGTCCCCATCGCACATGGCTGCTACGCGGCCTACAAGGTCAGCCAGGGCGAGGACTTCCGCTACCCGTACATCGCCGACCGGATAGACGGCGGCCAGCGGCGGATAGTCTAGTAACTCCCAGCGTCCACCGGGGCTCGCAGCGCGGACCCCGGCGGACGGCGGAGCACGCGGTGCGGAGCGGAGTCGAGGAAAAAGACAGGGTCATCCTGCTCGTCGAGGACAACCTCGACGACGAGGCTTTGACCCTGCGGGCGTTCGGCAAGAGCAACGTTCCGCACCGGGTCGTGGTGACCCGCGACGGGGTCGAGGCGCTAGACTACCTGTTAGCCACGGGCTCCCACGCGGGGCGTGAGCCTCGCGCCATGCCCCAACTCGTGCTTCTGGACCTCAAGCTACCCCGGATAGACGGACTCGAAGTCCTGCGCCGGATACGCTCCGACGATCGGACGCGGCTCCTGCCCGTCGTCATCCTCACCTCGTCTAAAGAGCAGCAGGACATGCTGGACGGCTATGGACTGGGCGCCAACAGCTACGTCCAGAAGCCCGTGGACTTCACCCATTTCCTCCGGGCGGTGGAGCAACTCGAACTCTACTGGCTGGTCCTCAACGAGCTGCCGCAGGACGTGGCGTAGCCGGGACAAGAGATGTGGATACCGGGATGCCGGTCCTGCCGAAACATCTCCGGGCCGTGCTTCTCTTCGCGCCTCCCTGTCGCGTATCTTGATGACCGCGAGGACGTTCAGCCGGGATCTGCCAGCTCCGATTCCAGGTCGTCCACGAACTGGCGGGCGGTGCGTCCGGAGCGCCCGGCGTGCCACTGATCCCACCGGCTGGCCCTTTCGGCGAGCTCTGCGGCGAGGATCTCCAGACCGCGTTCTCGGGCCAAGCCGGCGACGATCTCCAGGTAGAGCTTCCGATCCGGCGGGGGAAAGGTTAGCCTGAGTCCGAAGCGCGCGACCAGCGAGAGTTTTTCTTGCATGGTGTCGCGGGCGTGGACATCGTCCGCGGCTCCTTCGCGGTCGGAGAAGCTCTCACGGACGATGTTGCGCCGGTTGGAGGTGGCGTAGACCCGAACGTTCTCCGGCGGCTCCGCGACGCTACCCTCCAGTAGGGCCTTGAGCGCCTTGTACTCGACCTCGTGTTCTTCGAAGGAGAGATCGTCCACGAACAGGATGAACCGGGGACCACGGCCCCGCAAGGCATCGAGCACCCGCGGAAGCTCCAACAGGTCTTCCTTCGATACCTCGACGAGGCGGAGTCCCCGGTCGGCGTACTCGTTCAGTATGGCCTTGACGGTTGAGGATTTGCCGGTTCCGGGCAACCCGTAGAGCAGGGCGTGGTGAGCAGGAAGGCCGGTGAGGAACCGTTCGGTGTTCCGGATCAAGGGCTCACGCTCCCGCTCGTAGCCGACGAGCCCGGAGAGGCGCGCCGGGTCCGGGTGAGCCACCGCCACGAGGT
>JACCTS010000338.1 GCA_013812245.1 Rubrobacter sp. | reverse complement strand
ACCTGCTCGCTCCGCTGCCTGATCCCGGCTAAAGCGTTCCGCAGCGCGGGCCGGTCGAACGGCGCGCACGCCCGTTCCGCGAGCGCATCGGCGGCGACCCGGATCTGGTCTTCCGTCGGGGCGTCGGTGGCGTTCTCCTCGGATGCGTGGCGGCGCTGAGTGTCGGGGTCAACGGCGTCGAGGAGGGCGTTGGCGAGGGCGGAAGGGTCCATGCCGCCGGAGGTTTCCCGGATCTCCTGGCGGTCGCGCTCCCCGATCCGGCGGTCCAGCCGCGAGAGCCTGGAGGCGAGGGTGGTGAGCGTGTCGGCGTCGCGGCCCCCGAAGGCGACCATCCCGAGCAGCTTGTCGAAGGCGACGGTCGGCTTGCGTTCCATAGGGCGCACGTTCGTGCCCTTCGCAGTCTCGGTCACGCCGATGGCGTCTATCAGGACGAAGTGCGTCTTCTGTTTAGCGTCCGGCGTCACCGAGATCAGGTCCGTCTCCGAGATGGTGCGGGTGCCGCGTCCGACCATCTGCTCGTAGTACGTCTGGCTCTTCACGTCGCGCATGAACAGGACGACTTCCAGCGGCCTGATATCTGTGCCGGTGGAGATCATGTCAAACGTCACGGCGATGCGGGGGTCGTAAGAGTTGCGGAACGCCGTGATCAGTTGTTCCGGCTTCTCGGAGGTCTTGTAGGTGATCTTCTGGCAGAACTCGTTGCCCTTGCCGAACTCTTCGCGCACGATCTCCACGATGTCCTCGGCGTGGGAATCGTCTTTGGCGAAGATGAGCGTCTTCGGAACGACCGAGCGTCCGGGAAAGAGGTCGGTGAAGAGCTTCTCCCGATAGGTGCGGACGACGGTGCGGATCTGGTCGCGCACCACCACGCTGCGGTCGAGCTCCTGCGCGGTGTATTCGAGCATCTCGTCGAGCTGGCCCCAGCGGACCTCGCGGGTCGCCTTGTCGCGGTAGTCCACGTAGAAGCCAGCGTCCACCTTCCCGCCCAGTTCGCCTATCTCGGTCTTGATCCGGTACACGTCGTAGCCGACGTTAACGCCGTCGGCCACGGCCCGCTCGTGGTCGTACTCCATCACCAGGTTGCGGTCGAAGAACCCCAAAGTCTGCTTGGACGGCGTCGCCGTGAGCCCGACGAGGAAAGCGTCGAAGTATTCGAGTACCTGCCGCCACACGTTGTAGATGGAGCGGTGGCACTCGTCCACGACCACGAAGTCGAAGGTCTCTATGGGGATGGCCGGGTTGTACGCGACCTCCTTCGGCCTCTCGTTCATGGGGGAGATCTCATTCAAAGAAGCCTCGTCCAGCGACTCGTCCAGCTCTTCGCCGCGCAGCATCGAGTACAGGCGCTGGATGGTCGAGATGCACACCTTGTTCACCGGGTCGATGCCGCCGCCGGAGAGGTTCTGCACGTTGTACAGTTCGGTGAACTTGCGCCCGTCGTCCGGGGTCGCGTACTGCTCGAACTCCTTCCTCGTCTGCCGCCCCAGGTTCGCTCGGTCCACCAGGAAAAGGACGCGCCGGGCGCCTGAGTTCTTGATCAGGCGGTACACGAAGCTCACCGCCGTGAACGTCTTGCCGCTCCCCGTGGCCATCTGGATCAAGGCCCGCGGCCTGTTCTCCGCGAAGGATTGTTCAAGGCCCCGGATCGCATCCACCTGGCATCCGCGCAGGCCATCACCCGCGAGCGGCGGCAGCGTCTTCAGCCGCGCCCGCAGCGTCTCCGGCTCCGTCGCCCATCCCGCGAGCGTCCCCGGCCGGTGGAACGAGAACACGCGCCGGGAACGGTACTCGGGGTCGCGCACGTCCCGAAAAACTGTCTCCAGGCCTGTGCTCTCGTAGGCGAACGGCAGCGGTGTGCTGACGCGCCTGACGTGATCCGGCAGCCCCTCCAGATACTTCCTCGACTGGGTGTCCACCCCACCGAGCGGCGTGCCCTTCTTTTTCGCCTCCACGACGCCGACGGCCTCCCGGTCGACGAATAGCATGTAGTCCGCGAACCCGGCCTCCAGCGGAAACTCCCGCACCGCCACGCCCCGCGACGCCGAGAAGTCGAGGTCCCGCATGTCCTGAACATCCCAGCCGGCAAGCTCCAGCATCCGGTCCACGTTATGCCTGGCCCGTTGTTCCGGTGTGGTCAATCCCTCTCCATGCTCCCGTCGCGGAACTGTAATTCTAATGGGGGCGGGATCCGCACGCCAGGATCATCTCCATGTTCCGTCTGCGGACTACAGATCACGAAAGCCGCATACCCGCACGTTCTTCGCAAAACGGGCCGGAAGGCCAGAGTAAGCTATGTCAAGTCCTCCCATGCGGCCAGGGACAGCGCCAGGCCAGCATGTGGTGTGCCTTCGAGGACTTTCAAGAGTGTTTCATCCGCCGTCACCATCACGCCATCCTCCGTCTCCGCGAGGGCCACAAAAAGCGCATCGTAAATAATGGCCCCGGTTCTGGTGGTGATCCGCGCTGCCCTACCCACGAGGGAATGCACGTCCGTAAGGTAGAGCGGGGTTCCCTGGAAGGCGCTCCAATACTCCCCGACCTCATCCAAAGAGAGGTTCTTTCGCCGGTGTTGCTGCCAGAGGACGTTAAAGAACTCGGGCTCTATGGAGTCCGGCGCGAGAAGCCGTGCCTCTCCCTTCTCGCCAGCGAGAAGCACCTCGAGGGTCTCATCCTCCATTTTCTCCGTCAGATATCACTTGACGGCGACGCTGGTATCCACGACGAGCGTTGGGTATTCCCGTTGGGGAATGCTCTCTGGCTGGCTCACCTGCGTCGTCTCTAGCGGCTGTCCCGATCCGCCCGAACGATAAGGGTGCTGTCGTCGAAGCGCCTGCCTTCCTTACGCAAACGCTCCTTGATGGCCCGAGCCCTTTGCGCGGGCTTATCATCGGGGCTGCCGATCCTGCGAGGTCTGGTCCGCAAAGTGTACTTGTCCGCCATGAGGCTCCTCTCATACCTGGATCAGTATCCGCGTTTGCAAGTTTTCGGAGTGCGCCTGGAAGGATTCGAACCTCCGACACCCGGTTTAGGAAACCGATGCTCTATCCCCTGAGCTACAGGCGCAAGGCCCGGATATTCTAGACCAGGAAGGGGAAGCGTACCAGCGTTTTCTGCCTTCGAGCTTGGCGGCATGGGATGCGTGGAAGATGTTTGTGTCGAGCGGCACATCCCATCTTTTTAATGCAAATTCAGTTGAATAGGGTTTGCGGAGCACGTATCATGTGCCCCGCACGGACGTGTTGGGTTGGGTTGCATGCATTTTTTTGGTTTGGATTTGGGAAGGACTGTAAGCTACGAGCCGTACAGTCATAGGTAGCAGGCGAACAGAGGAGCGGGCTACGGAAGCGAAAGAACAGGATCGGGAGAATATCATCCGGGTGGAGAAGTGCTCGGTGGTCTTCGGACGGCGGAGCCAGCAGGCACTCCAGATGCGGCGGTCGGGGAAGAGCAAGGCCGAGGTGGAGAGGGAGACGGGCTCCACCATCGGGGTCTACGAGGCGGAATTTGAGGTGGAGCGCGGTGAGATCTTCGTGGTCATCGGGCTCTCAGGGAGCGGGAAGTCCACGCTGCTCAGGACGATCAACCGCCTGATCGAACCCACCGAGGGCGAGGTGCACCTCGGCGGCGAACACG
>JACCTS010000315.1 GCA_013812245.1 Rubrobacter sp. | reverse complement strand
CCCTTCTGGGCGACGCAGATCTGGTTCTCCTCCGGCTCGCAGATAACGGCCCCATCCACTCCCTCAGCGTGCCCGCTCCTGATGAAGTGCTTGATGCCCGTCATCATGCCCTCCTCATCAACCGGATGGCAGAGGACGATACGGCCCGCGAAAGATACGCCTGAGTCCTTGATCGCCCTGACGGCCGCGACGGCTGCGGCCAGATTACCTTTCGTGTCGCAGGCGCCCCGGCCGTAGATCGCGCCGTCCACAAACGTACCGTCGAAAGGTGGATGCTCCCAGTCTTCGGCGTGCCCCTCGGTCACCACGTCCGTGTGCGCCTCGAAGAGGAGCGTCTTCCCCGGCCTGTCCCCGTCCCACACGGCCCACACGTTGGGGCGTCCTGGCGCGGCCTCCTCCGTGGAGACCTCGAAGCCCATCTCTTCCAGGTATCCGGCTACGTGGCGGGCGGCGCGGTCTTCGTTTCCTTCTGGGTCTCTGGGACGGTAGACGCTCGGTATGCGGATAAGATCCCGCAGAAAGCGGATCATCTCCTCCCCGTCGATCCTGCCCAGCACGGTCTCCAGACGTTCAGAGAACCTCGAGTTTCCGGCGTTAGATCTCGCGTCCCGTTCCAACATGCATCGCCTCCCGAGACCGTTCTTCCCCGCTGGTGCATCGTAGCATAGCCTCCATTTCGGAGGTTATGGCTCCTCCTCGCGCCGGACGCACCCCGAGCGAGCGCCCTGGGAACGGCGACCTACGAAGCATAGTTGGAACAACAACGTAGAGACGGTTGCCCTGCTGGCGCCGTCCTTCGACCACTCTCCGCTGGTGGAGGAGCGCGGGATCACGGCCGACTACTTCTCGAACTGGGCGGAGATCCGACAGCACGCCCTCGGGGCGGATGTGCCCTCCTCGGCCTTCCTCCAGAGCGCGGACTTCGGCAAAAGCGGAAAACCTGGCGTATACGGGCAGCGGGGGTCCGAAGATGTAGACTTTCGTCCGTAGCAACGTATCTGCCGTGACGCGAAGGTGGTGAGGTCGAATAATCGGGTTTGGTGGGAATGGCTGGCGCGGCGGCTCGGAGAAGATGATCCGGCGGCAGGCCAGGGTTGCGGATCGCGTGCTGGAGGAAGGGTCCGCGACGATCAAGGATCTTGCGGAGCATTTCGAGGTCAGCCTGATCACGATGCACCGCGACCTCGATGAGCTGGAGCGTCAGGGCATCATCCGCAAGCTGCGGGGCTACGTGACGGTGGAGCCTTCGAGCCTCTTCGACAGCAGCGTACGGTACAGGATGCGCGCGGGGCAGCAGGAGAAAGAAGCGCTCGCGCGGTTCGCGGTAACGCAGGTCGAACCGGGACAGTCGGTATTGCTCGACGAGTCGACCACTGCGCTGATGGTGGCGCGGATGCTGCCGAGCAAAACGCCCCTCACCGTCATTACAAACTTCGCGCTGGTCCTCGACGACCTCAGCGAAGTGTGGAGGACAGATCTGGTCTCCCTCGGCGGCGAATACCTGCCCTTCCTCGCGGCGTTCGGCGGCGAGGTATGCCAGGCTTCGCTCTCGGCGGTGCGGGCCGACGTTCTGTTCACGTTCACCTCCGCAGTCTATGACGGGGCCGCCCTGCACCAGGATGAGAAGACCATGTCGGGCAAGCGGGCCATGATAGAGTCGGCGCAGCGAAGCATCCTGCTGGTGGACCACACCAAGTTCGGCCGGGTAGCGCTGCACAAGCTAGCCTCCCTGACGGACTTCGATCTCGTAGTCGTGGACTCCGGCGTGGACGAAGCCTACCTGGATGAGATGCGGGAACGCTCCATCCCCTTCGAGGTCGCCCCACTATAGCCGCCATGAAACCATGAACCCTCCCGCAGACAAAGGTCTATCGCGCATAGGAGAGGTCGCGGATCGCCTCGGCGTGAGCCCCCGGACGATCAAATACTACGAAGAGATCGGACTCCTCATACCCGGCGAACGCTCCCCCGGCGGCTTGCGGCTCTACGGCGAGCCCGACGTGGAACGCCTGCAACGCATCCTCCGCCTCAAGGACATGGGCTTCTCGCTCGCCGCCATCCGGGAATTCACCGCCGTCAGAGACGCTGCACGCGAGGCTACCCGCGAAGCCGTCCTCATAGAGACCACCGAGCACCTCAGGGCCCGCGCCGACGAACTGGACGCCCGCATCGAGAAGCTCACCCAGGACCTCGAGGGAGCCAGAGACCTCCGCGAAGAACTCCAGCGCGACCTCTCCCTGTGCGAGGCTCGCATGAGGGAGTTGAAGCAAGACAACCCTTCCTGACCCCGAACCCCACCGAAGGGTGAATGCCTTAACAACCCTACTTAGACTCGAACGTACACGTACGATATCTTTATGTGGTGCAAGTTTCGCGATTCATCAAGAGCAAGCCTTCAGTCGAGCAAGAGGACGGGAGCACCTCGCCCGACCCGGACGGCCAGGAAGGGACGGGCCGGAGGTCATTCTCCGTGCTGCTCGTCTCACAGCTTCTGGCGACCACGGCGTTCATGTTCGTGGTGCCGTTCATGCCACTCTACGTCCAGCAGTTGGGCGTGGAGGATGCGGGGAGCGCGGCGGCGTGGGCCGGCATCATCAACGGCGCATCGGGCGCGAC
>JACCTS010000314.1 GCA_013812245.1 Rubrobacter sp. | reverse complement strand
CGGGTGGCTATGCGTCGAAAGCCCTCGCGGGGCGGTCCTATGTGAGCCATGCCCGATCCGCCGGGCTGCCACGGAACTCTACTCCCGCAGCGCGCCTAAACGGTAGGGCTCCTCTTGTGCGTTGTGTTAGGCTCTCTCACAAGGTGCATCTCCTTCGAGAACGGTGATGGTGACAAACCCATTCTCGGGGAGATGCGTCTTTGTTCAAGTCTCACAAATAGGTTCTCGGATAGAGTCTAAGTGAGCGCATAGAGCCCGCGTGTCGCAGGTTCGAAGCTTGCCGAATCTTGGAGTCAAAATGGCAACCGGAACTATTGAATACGCTGCACCAATCACAGGGCTGCGGTTCAAGTCAATTGAAATATCGAACCCGCAACCGGCAGTAGAGAAGATCGTCTTGGAAACGCAAGATGAAGAGCGAGTCAGAATTGTATTTCACTTGGTCGATATCTTCAGCTTCGAGGATGCGGAGAACATTGGCAAGGAAATACTTCCTTCTATCCTAAATCGACTCGCGTTCGAGTGTAATGTTTCGGTTGGCGAGCCATATCAGACCGGGGGTACCCTTCCTAAAGATGCATCTGGTTCTTTACACACGGTTAGGAAGGACGTACTCCTTTTGTGGGACTCGGCATCTCCTGTTCTCACTCTAGGCGACACGACACGCCAGGAATTGGCGAAGCTATTGGAACAACCGGTTACACGTCCCGACTTGTACACTGCTTACCGGTTTGCAGGTTTCCAGAATGACCCTGTGGCACGCTTTATGTTCTTCTACAATATCTTGTTGCAGCTACATAACGACAGCCAAAAGCAGATTGATGATTTTATCCGCAAAGAGATGCCGAACATTCCGCAGAGTCCGCGCCCTGACAAGCCAAGATTAATCGAAACGATTTATACACGTTTGCGGAATGAGGTGGGTCATACAAGAACAGGTGCCACGTCCGAGCAAACTTCCAAAGAAATAAAGGAAAATGTGATGGGGCTCCAAACGCTAGTCAAAGCAGCTATCTCACGCGTTGTTGAGTGACGAAACGATGTATAAGTAGCTCCAACCATTTCCGGGGCCGTGTGTCGCGGGTTCGAATCTCACTAGGCTCACCTCTTCGTTTCTTCCGAAGGTCCCGTTTTTGAGTAACATGGTCTTTCCCGCAAAATAGATCGAGGGGAGAGATATGGCTTACCTGGAAGGACGACTTCGGGCGAACGGTGGCGAGGCCGGGGAGGAGCACACCGGCTACATCCTGGAGGTCGAGGCGGATATGTCGGCGGTCGAGAACGCCGGGGAGATCGTGGGCGAGCAGGCGGCCGTGACGGGGGAGGTCGTGATCGTGGACTACCCCGAACGGGGCAAGGTTCTGGTCTTCCGGGCGACCTCCGCGTCGGCGATAGAAGAGGAAGAGCCGGAAGAAGAGGCCGAATAGCCGCTAACGGGCGGGGGGATGGAAAACCCAGATGACCCTGCCCTGTATCTGGACGCTTTCGGCGGGGACGATTATGTCTTCCTGGTTGCCGTTCCTGGGCCTGAGCCTGACCGTTCCCCCTTCCCGGTAGAGCTTCTTGACCGTGACCTCGTCTCCGCCGTCGAGGAGCGCCACCACGATCTCCCCGTCGGCTGGCTCTTCGTCTTCCTCGATCACGAGCAAATCACCGTCCTCGATCCTGGCCTCCGTCATGCTCTGGCCGATCACCCGGAGCAGGTACCGCCGCTTCCCCGAACTGGAAGAGAGCAACTCCGCGGCCAGCGAATACCCTTCATCTTCCAGCGCCACGGCTTCGAGGCCGCGGCCGGCCGCGATCCTACCCATCAGAGGCACATCTCCACCCAGGGCCGCTTCCCACCCCTTCTCCGTGAGTCTGGGGGTTCTGAGTCGATCTTGCAGCCGCTCCAGGTATCCTTCGTCCTCCAGCCGCCCAAGATGGTGGTAGACGGTCTGAGAACTCTTCAGCCCGACGCCGCGTGCGATCTCCCGGATGCTCGGCGGCGCCTCCGATGCTCGCGAACCGCGGGCCAGAAACCCGAGTATCTCCAACCTCTTCCGGGGTAGCTGCTCGTCCATGACACTCTCCATAGGTCCGGCTTCGGGATAACTCTAGCCTATTTTGCCCTGGACATCAAACAGTTGTTTGGTCTATATTGGAGAGAGGAAAATACAGGAAGAGGAGGAGCGTCCCCACCCTCGCTCCCCGGAGGCCGAACGGGCGACCAACCAGAGCGGCTTCCCGGGGGTTCGACGGAGGATGAGAACGCCGTCCCTCGTCCCGGATTATACCGGGCGGGGTTGGCTGTCTCGACCCTGGAGTTCCAGGGAACGGGTCCCCCTCCGTCAGAGGGAAGGAGGACCTGTCAGGGGTGGATGGAACATCTCCAGAGAGTACGGCGGAAGTCTGCGGCGCGGGGATGCGAGCCTTCCGGCGGGCGGGATAGAGCGTGGAGGACGACCTGTTGACGCAGATCCTGCCCACGATGGCCTCGCTGCTGGCGCTCGCCCTCTCGCTGGTGAACCTGTATCTGCAGAGACGGGACCGCCGTCCCCGGCTCAAGATACGGGTCCGCTACGAGTACCGGGTTGGGGATCCCACGCTGGAGGTTGATAGCGAAGACAAAACCTCGCCGCGCATCCACTACGACTCACAGGAGGGGCTGTACCTCAGGCTCGGCGACTTCCTGCGAGAGTACGAGTTGGATTATCCGAGGGGCACGCCACTGGTCCGCTTCTCGCTCTCGAACGAAGGGGAGAGGGCCATTTACCTCGCCAGCATCCGGCTGACCCTGTGGGCTGGAAAGAATCTGTCCCGGGAGAGGTTGGCGCTCGATCCGGTGGAGGATCGGATCCTGTCCTCCGAGCTAGCCGGAGCCACATCCAACCTCATCCATTCCGACGGAATCGACGGGCGAATCGTGGAACTCGTCCCCGGCGACAGCGCAGGCTACAAGCTAGAGTTGGTGCGTCTAGCCAACACGCTCAAGCGGGAAGGGTATAGCGGAAATACCCGCCTCACGCTGGAGGCCACGGACAGGATCGGCAACGCCTACCGCAGCCGCTTCGAGGTAAACACCGACCTGTGGGCTTATCCTCAAGAGTAGCCGGAACCTCGCGCTATCCTCGCCCGGCGGCGAGCGACGAGAGACGGTGCATGGCGTCTCGCTGTGCCGGATACAGCGCGCGATAGACTTCGTAGTACGCTTCGTAGACTTTTGCTCGCTCCGGGTCGGGCTTCGTAACCTCATCGCGTATCTCGACTAGCGAGGAAGCTTCTTTCACGTCTCCGTACACTCCGGCTGCGACACCTCCGAGGAGCGCCGCGCCGTATGATGGTCCCTCATCTGTGGTGGTGCGGTGGAGGGGGAGATCGTACACGTCTGCCTGGAGGCCGCGCCAGAGGGGACTGCGGGCGCCGCCGCCGGTGGCCCGAACCTGCTCCACGGGAACGCCGAGGCCGCGCATGATCTCCAGCGAATCCCGCAGGGAAAACACGACGCCCTCCATGAGCGCCCGCGTCATGTGCGCCACCCCGTGCCGCGTCGTGAGGCCGAGGAAACCGCCGCGCGCTTCCGGGTCGAGGTGCGGCGCCCGCTCCCCCGAGAGGTACGGCAGGAAGACGAGCCCTTCCGCGCCTGGTTCGACTTGCGAGGCCGCCTCGACGAGTTCATCGTAGTCGCCGCCGAGCGCCTCGCGCCACCACGATAGCGAACCGCCCGCTGAGAGGGTGACGCCCATCAGGTGGTACGCGCCGGGCACGGCGTGGCAGAAGGCGTGCAGCCGGCCGGAAGGGTCCGGCCTGAACTCATCCGCGTGGGCGAAGAGTACCCCGCTCGTCCCGACCGATGAGCTGACGAGTCCCGCCTCCACGACGCCGACGCCTACCGCCGCGGCGGTGTTGTCCCCGCCCCCGGCGGCCACGGGGATGCCGGGAGAGAGGCCGAGCTCATCGGTGACTTCCCTGCGGAGACCTCCCGTGTTCTCCGGTCCTTCGTAGACTTCCGGCATCCACTCGCGCGGCAGTTCGAGGGAATCCAGGATCTCGGGCGACCAGTCCCGCTCTCCGATGTCGAGAAGCAGCGTCCCCGAGGCGTCCGAGGCGTCGGTGGCGTACTCACCGGTCAGCCGGAGGCGGACGTAGTCTTTGGGCAGAAGGATCTTCGAAACCTTCTCGTAGTTCTTAGGTTCTTCGTCGCGGAGCCAGATGATCTTGGGTGCCTGAAAGCCCGTGATGGCCGGGTTGCCGGAGATGGAGATCAGACGTTCCTCCCCGACGGACTCCGTGATCTTCCGGCACTGCTCCCCCGTGCGCTGGTCGTTCCACAATAGAGCCGGACGGATGACCGCATCCGACGAATCGAGGAATACGGAACCGTGCATTTGTCCCGTCAGCCCGATGCCAGCGACCTTGCCTCCGGCCTCGCGGGCCGCCCGGCTGAGAACCTCTTTCGATGCTCTCCACCAGTCCTCGGGGTTCTGTTCGCTCCATCCCGGGCGCGGGCTGTGCAGCGGGTACTCCGCAGACGCCTCAGCCACGATCTCCCCGGATTCGGCGTCCACCGCGAGCGCCCGCGCTCCGCCCGTCCCGACGTCGAGGCCGAGCAAGATGCTCACTTCGGCGCCTCCCCGCTCCTCTGCACTTTCGCCTCGCGGCGGCGGTCTATAACCTCGGCCTCGTACTCCGTGTCCATGCCGAGGATCCGGTAGAAGGCCCGCTGTCCGGCCAGGGCGTCGGCGCCGGCCTTCGCCTCGCGCAGCGCCTCGCGGTCTATGCGGGCCGCGAGGTCGTAGATGTACTCCCACTGCAGGATGGCGCGCCTCACCGCCCCGATCTGGTCTTCGGTGTAAGGGTACAGGTCGTAGCCAAGTAGCTCGCCGTAGGTTCCGTATCCCACGTCCTGCAAGGTCTGGGCCAACTCCAGGGTCTGCACGAAGAAATTGGTGCCGACCACGTTGTCGTCGTCGAAGGCGCCCCAGCCGTCATTGGCGTGCTGGTGGCCGAGCTTGCCCTCCATCGCCAGCAGGTCTGCGTACTCCGCCAGCGGCTCGCCGTTCATGATGAGGTGCTGCCAATCCATGTTGACCATCAGGTTGGATGTGTCCACGCCGAGGGCGCCGACCTTCTGGATGGTGAAGAGCGCCATCCCGATGTTGCGCATCAGGATCTTCATGGCCGGCTCACTGTTCTTGTGCTCCAGGAAGACCTTGACGTTATTCTCGTTGGCGTGATCCGTGAGCTCGGCGACGCCTTCGGTGAAGGCGCGCCAGGCTTCTGCGTAGGAGCGCTGGAAGGCGTAGTTGTAGCCTTCGGCGCCTGGCCAGATGATGAAGTTCGCCCCGATCTCACCCGAAAGGTCGATGCCGCGCTTGAGGGTGTCTATGCCCTGCCGGCGCAGCTTCTCGTCTGGGTTGATGAACGCGCCCTTGCCGTAGGTCGGGTCAGGGTGGAGGCCGGCGGCGATCACCGGCAGGTCCATGCCGTGCTCGGAGAGTATGGCGAGGATCTCCTGCGCGTTCTCCTCGTTGACCTCGCCGGGGTAGTGGTACTCCAGGCCGTCGAGGATGTCGTGGAGGCCTTCACAGATGCGACGGGTCTTGTCCACCATCGGCTCGTCTGTGACCTCGGAGTGGTATCCGGGCGGCACGAAGCGGGTGACGGCTGGTCCGAACGCCCACACGCCCACGGAGTTCTTCAGGATGTTCACATCCCTCCTTCCACGGCCTTCACCGGCCTCTCTTACGCGGCGATCAATTTCTTGCGCAGGTCGGATTCTATCTGCTCCAGGCTACGTCCTTTGGTCTCGGTCACAAAGGACCGGACAAAGAGGAGGGCCACCACCGCGATCAGGGCGTACCCCAGTGCAGAAAGATGGCGACTCCCATCGCGGAACCCCGGATCTTGAGTGGCAAGACCTCCGGGAGCATCACCCAGACCGTGGGTCCCCAGGTGGCGGCAAATGAGGCGATGAAGACCGCCAGGCAAACGAGCGTTATGATCGCCGTGGGGTCTGAAGGGGTATTTGGCTGGGGCAACAGAAGCGATGAGAGCCCCAGCACGGTGAGGCTCAGGATCATGCCGACGAGCCCGCCCAGAAGCAGCGGTTTGCGCCCAACGCGGTCTATGAGCCTTATGGCGAGCAAGGTCATCACCACGTTCAGGACGCCGATGCCTACGTTGGCGTAGATGGCCGCCGAGGCACTGTAGCCGACGTTCGTGAGGGTTGTGGGCGTGTAGTAGATGATGGTGTTAATGCCTATGATCTGCTGGAAGACGGCGAGGCCGATGGCTACGATCAGGGCAGGCCTCACCCATGAGGCGCGCAACTCGCTTAGACCGCCTGACTCCTCCCTCTCGACCTCTTTGATCTCGTTTATCTCACGTTCCACGGCCTCTTCGTCGCGGGTCTGGCGCAGCACCTCCCGCGCCTCGTCGTCCCTGTCCCGGCTCACGAGCCAGCGCGGTGTCTCTGGCATGAAGTACATTCCGATGAGAAGAACAATCGAAGGGATCACGGCCAGCCCCAGCATCAGACGCCACGCTTCGGAAGAAGCCAGCAGGGCGTTCACTATGTAAGCCACCAGTATCCCGACGACGATCATGAGCTGGTTGAGGGAGGAGACGGCGCCTCGTATCTCCGTGGGCGCTACCTCAGAGAGGTAGAGCGGCACTATCAGGGCGGCCGCCCCGACTGCAAGCCCCAGCACCACCCGGAAGACGACCAGCACGGCCACGCTCGGGGCAAACGCCGCGCCGAGGGCGCCGATGGTGAACGTGATGGCGGCCATAATTATTAAGTTTCTACGCCCTAGACGGTCGGAGAGTGGACCAGCAGCGCCTGCGTCGGCCATGGCACCGAGCAGGAGGGAACTGACGATCAAACCATCCAAGAACGCGTTGGTGTTGAGGTCTTTCGCTATGAAGAGGATGGCCCCGAAATGACGCCCGTGTCGTATCCGAAGAGCATACCTCCCAGGGCGCCGAAAAAGTAGACGATGGCATTGGTATTGCCTCCAGGCGATGCGGAAGCCGATTGTGACACGCTTTGTTCCCCTTTCCGAGACGGGCTGCGCTCTTTTTGACTCGCGTTGTATACCCCTGATCGTGCGACCCCGAACACGCCCATCGGCGGATGCCGACGGCCGGTACGTTCTGTTCGGGAATCGGGTTACAGACCTGCGGCTTGGTCACCGGCCCCGCGCTAGCACTCGGCCTTGTACAGGTACTTCGAGATGTTCGGGTCTTTGTAGTTGCCGCAGGTGACAATGGAGAAGCCGGGTTTGATCTCCCTCTTCGACGGCTTCTTTTCGGACTTCAGGCAATCTGGGACCGGCTGGAGCTAGATCGTGCCTGTATTCGATGGGTGCTGGGCGATGAGTGAGTCCATCGCATTTCCCCGTCCTCTGCGGGACGCCCTTTGGTTCCTCCAACCCTGTCTCCTCCATAGAATCCCGAATCCCACCACAGGATAAAACATCCAGGATCTCTGGGCCTACGGGCCGGTCCTCCTGAGCCGTTCCCAGAGAGGCCCGTAGACTTCGGCGTAGATCCTGGCGTATTCATCGTGCTCGCCGGACGGCTCGACGGACGCCTCATATTCTGGCTGTGGCACAGAGTCCGTATCGGGGTAGACGCCAGCCCCGACTCCGGCCAGCAGCGCCGCACCTCGGGCGACACATTCGGGGTCGGAGGCGACGCGCACCGGCAGATCCGAGATGTCTGCCTTGAGTTTCGCCCACAATGGATTACGGGCGCCGCCACCGAGGAGCGTTATGCGGGATGGCTCCACCCCAGATACTTGCACGGCGCGACGGAGATCGTGGTTCATCTGGAGGGTCAGGCCTTCGAGGACGGCCCGCAGCAGATGACCTGGGCCGCTCTCGTGGCCCAGTGACGCCATCAGGAGCGCGTCCTCGTCTGGATCATCGTCTGTCGGAGGCAAGCACGCGCCGCCGGAGCCGGGTGCGAGCGCTGCGGCGTCATCCGTCCAGCGGGCGAGGTCGTCCTCTTGCGCGCCGAGGAGTCCGACGAGTTGCTCGATGACGCCGCCGCTCCTCGGCAGCGTGGCCGCCAGGTAGTAGGTCCGCGGCAATACGTGGCTGCCGGCAGGCAGACCGAGGCCGTATCCCGCGTCGTCGAGCGGGGGATGGGGGAGCGTCAGGAGCGACGCCTCGGCCGTGCCCATCGAGTCAACGATCTCACCCGGCTCCGTCGCCCCCGCTCCGAACGAACCGCAGATGTGGTCGTGCCCGCACACCACGACAGGCACGCCTTCCCGTGCGTCGAGCCTCCGGGCCGCTTGCGTGGAGAGCATCCCCGGCCCGGTCCCGGACGGGAATACCGGCGGGAGCAACTCCGCCGGTATTCCGGCCAGATCGCACAGTTCTTCGTCCCACTCGCCATCCGCGAGGCGGTAGAGCATGGTGCGACCCGCGAGGGACGGATCGGTGCCGCGCTCGCCGGTCATGCGGAACACCGCATACTCGGCCATCCCGAGCCAGTTGACGGCCCGCGCCCACACGTCCGGGTCGTTCTCCCGCGTCCACTCCATCTTGCAGGCCGAGAACAGCGGGTTCGGATGGAGGCCGGTGCGGGTGAAGAGATTTTTGGGATCGAGGCGTTCCCGCCACCGGGCCGCTTGCGGGGCCGCGCGCCCGTCGAACCAGGCGATGGCCGGGGCGAGCGCCGCGCCGTCCTCGCCGAGCAGGAATCCTGACTCGCCCACGCTGGAGACGCCGATGGCCTGCGGAGGTTCCGTCTCCGAGATGGCCTCGGCGGCGGCATCGAAGACCGCGTCTTCCAGAGAATCGGCGTGGTACTCGGCCCCGCCGTCTGGCAGCCACGCCGTCGGGGTTCGCCTGCGGGCGGAGGCCAGGAGTCGGCCTTCTTCGTCGTAGGCGCAGGCTTTCACGTGGGTCGTGCCGATGTCCAGGCCGAGCAGTGTCAGGGAAGGCTCCTCTCCGTGGGCTACTTGCACAGGGTAGCGGCGATGCGCTCCTTCGCGCCACCTTGCAGGAGCATAAAGCTGATCATCATGGCTGGTCCGGCGGAAGGGTCCGGTTGCAGAGGTTCCCCGATCCCGGAGGCGTCGAGCGTTACCGAAACTCTCATAACCGGTGGCGTAACACCCGGTGGTCGAATGTTGCGTATTAAACACTCCGGGTGTTAAGTACTTGATAGCAGCGCTACATGAAGGACTCTACACTGATGCTCGTACAGTCGAGGTAGCGAGAAACTACAGAGAGGAGAGAAGCAATGGCGGAGAATTAGGAGATAAAGGCCAGTCGCGCGGAGGTCGAGGCGTTCGTCGGGAAGCTGGAGGAGTTCCACGGCTCCCTGGGCGAATCCGAGCAGACGATATTCGGGCTGATCCTGGAGTCGGCGCAGGGCGGAGAGACGGGTGGATACCAGAGGATCCGGCGACGCTACGAGGACCAGGCGGAGGGCGAATCCGGTTCCGAGTCTTCTTCGGGCTGGAACGACCTGATCGGCTGGATAGAGGAGCAGGGCGAGGAGGACACACAGGGGTTCACGGTCAAGAGGACCTAGGCCGAGCCGGACGCAATTTAGACGGGGCGGGGCCTTCGGGTCCCGCCTCTTTCGTGCTCGTTCACCCTCGCGGTATAATGTGGTCACGAGTGTCCACTAACGTGAGGATGAAGACCGTGAGGCACGTAGGGGTAAGAGAGTTTCGGGATCGGGCGACGGGCCTTCTCAAAGAGGCGGAGCCGATCGCGGTGGAGCGGCACGGCAAGGTGATCGGGTTCTACATTCCCGTGGAGTCGAAGAAGGAAAAAGAGGAGGATTTGAAGGAGGCTCTCGCCCGTCTGGACGCGAGCGTCAAGCGCGTACTGGAGGAGACCGGGATGACGGAGGACGAGCTGGCCGCATACTTCGACCTGTCCAGGCCCGCCCCCGAGCTTCCGCCTGAGCGCCGCAAGCAAGCGACCGGACGAGGGTAGGCGCCTCCTCCCGGGGCGTCGCGCAGACCGTGCTGCTCGTCATAGACGCCAACGTACTCGTGGGTGAGCTGCTTAGGGTTCGTGGCCGGGAGTTGTTCGAGAAAAGCATCCTGCAATTGCACATCTCGGAAGAAGCGTTTGACGAGGCGCTTCACGAGATGTCCCGCCGGGCCGGGAGGATCGTGGAGCAGGGCAGGGCGAGCAGGCAGGCTGCGGACGCCATGCTCGATGAAGCTCGCGGCATCGTCGAAAGGCGGATCACGCCGGTCCCTTCGGAGGTTTATGCGGGCTTCGAAGAGCGGGCGGCCTACCGGATGCTGCGAGACCCCAACGACGTGCCGACGGTGGCGCTGGCCCTCGCCCTCGGCGGCGACGAGGGCCGCTGCGGGATCTGGACCAACGACGGAGACTTCCTCGGTTGCGGACTCCCGACGTGGACCACGGACACACTGCTCGCGCACCTGCGTTATGGAGAACGCGAGCAGCGATGAGCCTACCGCGCTCCGGCATACGCGACCGCATCGCACCAGAAGTGTTACGTGGCCTTGCACATAAATTACAAGCGACTACATAATATTGTGGTTTGTTCAGAGTCGAACTACCATTTGTAGTGCCGCACCCCGACTTTTGGTGCAAAGCCGTGTTACATATTTAACACCCTTACTGTTAAGCACTTGATAGCGCCGCTACATACGCCCCGCTAGACTTCAGAATGTAAAGGCAAGGTGGCCCAAACAAATAAGCAACCGTCTTGAAAGTCAAGGAGTCAGGGCATGAGGACACCTCCAATTAGCACGATCCCTCATCAGAGCGTTGAGGATCGTAAGCAGCTTCCTCATGCACGCCACCAACGCAACCTTCTTGGGCTTGCCCGCGCTCAAGAGCCTCTCGTAGAACTCCTTGATGGCGGGATTGTGGCGGGTGGCGACCAGAGCGCTCATGTACAAGACTGCCCTCACCGGAGCCCTTCCTCCCCACGCCTCGCGCTTGCCGCTCCTCTGGCCGGAGTCGCGGTTGAAGGGGGCGACTCCCACCAGGGCGCACAGGCGCTTGTGCGTGATGGTTCCAAGCTCTGGCAGTTCGGCCAGGAGGGTTCGAGAGAGGACTCGCCCGACGCCTGGGACACTCCTCCTGAGGAGAGCCTCGTTCTCCTTGAAAGCGGCGTTCTCCTCGATGGCGCGCTCAAGGTCCCCATCGATGCGCTCGATCTCCTTGTGGAGCCATTGGACGTGCGCCCGGATACGTTTGGCGAGAGGCTTCGAAGCCATCTTCAGACGGTTGTTCTCGGAGACGAGCATCTCGATGTGTTGACGCCTCCTGGCGAGGATGCCCTGCAAAGCGACAGCTTCCTGCTCGGGGATGACGCTGCTTCTTGGCTCGACCGCCCTGGCGAACGCCCTGGCGAATCGGGCGAGGACGAAGGCGTCTATCTTGTCGGTCTTGGCGAGCCTGCCGATGGCTTTGGCGAAGTCTCTGGCCTGGCGGGGGTTAACGATGGCCACGGAGATCGAGCTGGCGGCGAGCATCGTGGCGGCGAGGCGCTCGTATCGGCCTGTGGCCTCCATAACGGCCAACTCGACGCTCGCCCCTTCAAGCCGCGAGAGTATCTCCTGGATGCCCTCCTGGTTGTTGCTCACCACGAAGGACTCGCCGCCCTCCTCCTGGTGAGCATCCTCGTGCAGGATACACACATCGAGGGCTCTCTTGGAAACGTCGATGCCGACATGGACTTCTCGTTGGGGACTCCTCATTCGCTTTCTCCCTCATCTTCGATCAGGCCCGGCCTTGCGTATACGAGCTTGCCCAGCGACATCGTGGCTGGATCAGAGGCTCTGGCAACCGTTCGGGCTCCTCCAAAGCTAGGGCGCGA
>JACCTS010000291.1 GCA_013812245.1 Rubrobacter sp. | reverse complement strand
GAGCTGGCCTCCCCTCAGACGAACCGCTCGGCCACGAGCTGGGTGACCTCGGCGAATTCGTGCAACTCGTGGAGGAGCCGTCGCATCTCCTCGCCCGCCATGTCTCGCCTGAGCCCTTCCATGCCGTTCACCTCAAGCGTCACGATGTAGCGGTAGGGCGGGGCGGCGTCCGAGCCGAGCAGGCCGCCCACCCTGTGGTTCCGCCAGTCCGAGACGGATGGGAGACTTTTCACCGCCGGGGCGTAGGAATCCTGGATCCAGCTCTCGTAATCCTCCGGGCTCACACCCTCCTTCAGGTTGACCAGCACGATCACGGTCGGCAATGCTGGTTCCTCAGTCAATCCATGTCCTCAAGCGTTTCGCGCGCCTGCTCTCTCGTCAGTCGCACGTTGTAGATGGGTGAGCCAGGCTGTTGGCGGCTACTGCCCTTCAGAGATCCCAGGTCCTTTGGCGCAAAACCGATCTCTTCGATCAACCGCGACACGACGCTTTTCGCCTCTACCTCGTCACCGGATACGAAGAGGACAAGCTGGACATTGTCTGACGGATCGCCGCCTGTGGCGAGCGTTTCGTAGTACATGGTATTGAAAGCTTTGACGAGCAGGGCGCCTGAGAGATGGCCGGAGATCACCTCGCTCGAAGTGAGGCCGCCGAAGTCCATTTCGCCGTCGCGCCCAGGATAGTAGTTGGTGGCGTCCACGACGATCTTGCCCGACAGCCGATCCGCGGGCAGCGCCTCGTAGGCGAAGAACGGTATCGCCACGAGTACCACCTCACCGAAGTCCGCGGCCTCATCCACGCTTGCCGCGCTGGCGTTCTCTCCAATATCCGATACCAGATCCCGCAACGATTCCGGCCCGCGGGAGTTGCTGATGGCGACGTTGTGACCGGCCCCGGCGAAGAGCCGCGCCGCTGTCGCCCCGATGCTTCCCGACCCGATGATGCCGATGTCCATCATGTCCTCCTCGCTTCTAGCCGAGTTCTGTTCTACTTGATCTCGTGCTCTTGCGTATCCCCGGTCGGCCTGGACGCATGGGCCCCGTGCCGGTGAAACCCGGCGCGGCTGGCCGCGCGGGAGATACACCGTCCCGCTTTGCAAGTCCCCCGAGCAGCGACCTGGCGACTTGCTCATCGCTCATCCCATTTGTTCGCCGCTGAATGTCTCTCACCGATCGCAGTTCTTCGGCTGTGAGATCGTAGCCAAAGCGTGCGAGCGCACCCTCCAGATCCCGTCTGGCCTGTCGCAGGAAACCGGGATCATCCACGGCCCGCCGGGCCAAGTCCTTGAGTACGTTGGCGCGCACGGCCTCGCTTGCTAGACTAGGGCCTCGTCCACGTAGCACCAGCGCCAGTCCTGGCCCGGCTCGAAAGATTGGACGATGGGGTGGCCGCTGTCGTGGAAGTGGCGGGTTGCATGCTTGTTCTTCGAGGAGTCGCAGCAGCCGACGTGGCCGCAGGAGAGGCACTCCCTGAGGCTGACCCAGGTATCGCCCGTGTTCAGGCAGTCCTCGCAACCGGCGGCGCTCGGCTGCACGTCCTGGATTTGATCTGTATGCGTACACTGCTGCATGTTCTTTCTCTCCTTTCGAGTTCCACCCTTTACGCGGGAGCCGCTTCGCCCCCGGTTTCTTCGGCCCTCTCTATTTGGGCCGTCTTCCCCTTGCCTTCGATCATGATCGCCGCCGCAAGCGAACTGACCAGCGCGAGCGCAGCCGCAACGAACATCGCCACCCTGAAGCCGGAAACGAACGATTCCGCCACCGCCCGATCCACCGCCGCAGCCGTCTCCCTGTCGATACCCTGTGGAACCTCCGCCGCCCCGAGATCCACCTTCTCGGCCTCAAGTTGCTGGACGGCTTCCTGCGAGAGTCCAAGGTCCGCCACCCGATTGTCCAGGTCGGCGGAGAACGCGACGAACACGAAGATGCCGAGGAGCGGAACGGCGAGCAGGCCGGCCGTCCGGGAGACGGCGTTGTTCACGCCCGATGCCAGCCCCGAGTGACGGCCCTCGACCGAGTTCAGGGCGGTGGTCGTGAGTGGGGCTATGACCAGCGACATCCCGAAACCCATCGCGACGACGGCGGGGAAGAACGTCGTCCAGTAGGAGCCTTCGGTTCCAGGCACGGCGAACAACAGGAAGCCGGCGGCGGTGATCACCGGCCCCAGGACGAGCGGTATCCTGGCCCCGTAGCGCGTCACCAGCCCACCGGCCCACCGCGACATGAAGAACGTGATGATCACGAACGGCAGGAACGCGGACCCTGCGGCCGTGGCCGAGTAGCCGTGGACCTGTATCAGGTTGAACGGGAAGAAATACAGCGCTCCTCCGAGGCCCGCGTAGAGGAGCAGCGTCAGCAGGTTCGCACCGCTGAAGTTCCGCGAACGGAACAGCGAGAGCGGCATCATCGGCTCGTGGGAACGCACCTCGACGAAGACAAACGCCCCGAGCGCGGCGATGCCGATGAGGAGGCTGGCTATGACGAGCGGATCTGTGAACCCGTTGCTCTGCGATTCGATCAGGCCGAACACCACTCCGCCGAGCCCGAGCGTCCCGAGCACCGCTCCGGGGATGTCCAGCCTTCTCGCGTCCGGGTCGCGGCTCTCCGGCACATGCCGGAACGCTATGAAGATCACAGCCGCCGCCAGCGGAACATTTATCAGGAATGCCGCCCGCCAGGTCACGTTCTCCACCAGATACCCTCCCAGCACCGGCCCGAGGGCCGCCGTGATCCCGGAGAACCCTGACCACGTCCCGATGGCCTTGCCGCGCTGGTCACCGTCGAAGGATGCGCTGATGATAGAGAGCGACCCAGGCACCAGCATCGCGCCGCCGACGCCCTGAACGGCCCGCGCCGCTATGAGCTGCTCCGGGTTCATGGCGATGCCGCATCCAACCGAGGCGAGCGCGAAGACCGTAATGCCGAGCGTGAAGATCCGCCTCCGGCCGTAGTGGTCGCCGAGCGAGCCGCCGACCAGGATCAGGGC
>JACCTS010000249.1 GCA_013812245.1 Rubrobacter sp. | reverse complement strand
CCGGCCTTCTCTTGTGCTTCCCTGCCGCGTTTGACGAAGAAGCTCCCATCGAACGTCGTGGGGAGCCAAAGCGCGTAGCAGCAAGAGATCCGCCACCAGACAGCCAGTATTGTAAGCCGCTTCCTGAGCCTCTACCTACTGGGAGCGCGGCCGCGCCGCAACCGGTATCCTCTCAGAGCGTCTCTGTTGTCGGAAGCCCATGAGTCCATCGTGCCCCGCCACTTGCGCAGAAACGCCTCCGTTCCAGAAGCGCCGTCGGCTGGTCCGGGTTCGAAGTGCGGGTCTCCGTTGACACCGGCCCTCAGGACAGAGGCGAGCATGAAAGACTCCTGATCCCCACCCACGTCAGGATGCAGGCGCGCCAATAGCAACCTCCACATCCTGCGCTCCTCAGACGGTATCTCTCTGCCCACCGACCCTTCCGTTCATCTGATCATCTGGACCTCTGGTTTTGGGCATTCTATGCAAGCATTTGCAGACGTGTAAACACGTTTGTCTGCCGACCACAACAGATAGGGTCTGACGAAGGCCAGGGCGTCCACATACATGAGGTCTGCCTGCTTGGTTCCGTGCGTGGAAGCACTGATCCGGATTGCCCGTCCGGCTTCTTGCTCTGGCAGGCGTTCCCGATGTTTTCGGGGCTACCGGCTAACCGGCGGTCTGCTATCCGCCGTTGGGGAGGGTCCTTATCTCCTTGACCCGCTGCTCGAACTCCTGGGCTGTCTTCGAGTTTCCGAAGGCCCAGGCGAGATCCTTCACGTTTTGCTCGTTCGAGCGCACGAGCACGACAGCCTGCTTGAGCGGCATATCTTCGAACGCGGCGACCGCCAGCGCCGTGACGTCCAGTGGCTCGGCGACCCCGGCCTTCTGGCACATGGCGTACATCCGGGCCGCCTTGACGAGTTGTTCCTTCAGCTCGCGCACCCTGGTCTTATCGCCGCGCATACCACCGGTCATCTTTCTTCATCTCCAGGGGCCATCACGAGCCGCGAACCAAAAGGCGAAACAAGAGTAGGCCTGCTAATGGTACGAACCGGCCTAACCATCCCCTATTTCTTTACGTTGAAGGTCCATTTCTTCCTGCCTGTCCTGTCCCCTCCGTCATCGGTTTCGACGTAGGCCTCTATCTCGACCGTGTGAGTGCCGGAGGAAAGCTTCCCGGTGGGACATTTCAACTCGCCGGTGGCCCGCCTGTAACTGAACCACTTATCCTCCCCGTCGAGGTACAAATCTATGTCATGCTTGGACAGATAGTAACCTTCCCTGTCCTCCACGGTGGCCCGGATGGTGGGACTGGAGCTGTTGACGTCTCCAGCGGGACTCACCGAGGTTATGAGGATTTTGCGCCTCGGAGTCTGACGACGGCGGCTCGCCCCCCTTCCGCTGCCGGGCCCCCTCCTCCGTCTTCTACGTCTACCCATGCGCTTCAACTCCTCCGCAGCGATATCAATGTAACTAGAAAACGAAGAGCCGGGCGTGGACACACCTCCAGCAAACGCCGGAGATATGCTCTTTTGCCCGGCTCTTTAGCGAAGCGTACTCGCTCTCAGGACCTGGGGCCCCGCCGATCACGCCCGGACAAAGAGTCCGTGACGCCGCCCAGCAGACCTTCGTCTTTGACCTTCTGCCGGTCTCGCTCCCTCTCCGCCTTCCTGGCCTCCTTCTTCGCCTGGCTGGTTCTTTCCTTCTGTGCCGCTTGCTCCTGGGCGTCAGCTTTCCTCTGCTGCGCCCGACCTTCTTCCTTCTTGGCCTCGTCGCCGGTCAAGGCACCCCAGGCTTCTTTGGCCTTGCCTTTGGCCTTATCGTCCACAGCTACTCCTTTCTTTCGACGGCTCTCCAGGGCTCGCGCCTACTGGTTCGAGGCGGAGATCACGTCCCTGACGGTGATGCGCCCCTCGGCTCCGGAGCCCTGCACCTGCGAGAGGTCCACACCTAGCTCCTGGGCCTTCTGCTGGGCAGCCTGCGTAGCGTTCGGCTCCTGCTGTTGCTGGCCTCCTCCGGCCTGCTGGGCCGCCTGACCCGCCGCCTGCTGTCCTTGCTGGGCTGCCTGCCCCGCAGCTTGCTGGGCCTGTCCTGCCGCCTGCCCAGCGGTGTCCTGTGCCTGCTGGGCCGCTCCTCCGGCAGCTTCCTGGGCCTGTCCTGCCACCTGCCCTGCCTGATCGGTGGCCTGCCCCGCAACTTCCTGGGCCTGCCCTGCCGCCTGTCCGGCGGTGTCCTGGACCTGACCCGCAACCTGCCCGACCTGATCGGTGACCCCGCCCAGGGGACCTCCGCCTCCCTGCTGGCCGCCGCCGGTGAGCCCGCCAACGGTGTCCTGCACCTGCTGGGTTGCCTGCCCGGCGGTGTCCTGGGCTTGCTGGGCCGCTCCTCCGGCAGCTTCCTGGGCCTGTCCTGCCACCTGTCCGGCCTGATCGGTCGCCTGCCCGGCTACTTGCTGTCCCTGCTGGGCGGCTTGTCCGGCGGCGTCCTGCGCCTTCTGGGCCGCTCCTTGTGCGAACTGCTGCATCTGCTCCAGGGTCTGCTGGGAAGCCTCGTTCATTGCATCCTCGACACCCGCATCCTGGGCCGCTTGATCCATGGAGTTCTCGAGCTCCACGTAGGAGTCGACCATCTCCTGGATCTGGGCCTGCTCGTTGCCTTCGGGGAGTTGCTGAGCGTACTGCTCCAACTGTTCGCGGTAATTCTGAGCCTGGCTCTTGATCCTACCCATCGACTGCCCGTAGAAGTCTTGGGCGTTCTCCATGGCTTGTTGCTGCATCTGCTGCTGTAGGTTCGGTCCTTGATCCGTCACTCGTTCTCCCTTCGTTTCATTGACTTCGGCATTCGGTAAGAAGCGGGGCTGACCGGAATCAACCCCACCAACGCCCTTACTTACAGGAGGCCCCCACCGAGGCCTCCTCCTTCCTCTTCCTCGTCGTCTCCGCCTCCTCCAACAATGGGCAGGCCCTCGGTTACGCCGCCCACGGTGTCTTGCACCTGATCTTGCACCTGACCGGCGGGTTCTCCAACAACGGGCACGCCCTTGGTCACGCCGCCAACGGTGTCTTGAACCTGATCTAGGGGTCCTCCTCCGCCTTCCTGCTTGGCTTCCTCTCCCTGCTTGGCTTCCTCTCGATTCGGTCCTTGATCCGTCACTTATGTGTCCTTTCTCTTCGTTGACTTCGGATTTCGGTAAGAAGCGGGGCTGACCGGGATCAACCCCGCCTCATCGTTTCGTTACCCTGGTTCTACAGAAGCCCCCCGAGGGGTCCGCCGCTGTTTCCTTCTTTCTCCTCCTCGTCATCGCCGTCTCCGCCACCGCCACCGGTGAGGCCGCCGGTCAGACCGCCAAC
>JACCTS010000209.1 GCA_013812245.1 Rubrobacter sp. | reverse complement strand
CAAGGACCAGCAGGCCCCCCACTACCTTCGGCGCCGTCAAGTCTTCGCCCAGAAGCGTCACCCCAATCGCACCGGCCACCACCGGCTCGACGGTCGCCACGATGGCGGACCTTCCCGCTCCCAGCCTGCGTAGCCCGAAGGTGTAAAGGGCGAAGCCCAGTGTGGTGTGGACAACAGAGAGCATGAACAGGAGCGCATACGAACTCGCCGAGAGTCCGGCGAGCGTATCCAGCGTGGGCACGGCGGCGACGATGAGCAATGCCGCCCCGAAGAAGAGGGCATAGCTCAGTATGACGGCGGGGCTCAGATGTCCGGCCACGGGGCGACCGAAGATCGAGTAAAGACCATAGGTCAGGCCGGCGAGAAGCCCCGTCAAAAGGACCGTGGGCGTGACCTCCAGGTTCGCTGGATCGTAGGCTCCGGCCACCAGGAAGACTCCGCCGACCGTTAGCAGCAGCGCGAAGATTTTGACCGGTCCGAGGGTCTCCCGCAGGAACAGCCACGCCAGCAGCACCACGAAGGCCGGCGAGCTGTAGAGCAGAATGGCAGCTGTCCCCACCTCGCTCTCGCGCACCGTGTAGAAATAGAAAAGGTAGAAGGCGCCGATCCCGATCAAACCCAGAGGGAAAAGAAACGCGAGATCCTTGCGTGCGACCCGCAGACTCCCAATACCTCCCGTCGCCAGCACGAAGCCGAACACGGCCACCCACCCGATGGATGCCCGTACTGCCACAAGCGCCTCGAATGAGACGCCCTCGGCGTAGAGAATCTTGGCGAAAAACCCCAGTGTCCCCCAGATAGAAGCCGCCGCCGCGACGGCAAGCGCTCCGAGTAATCTATCTCTAGCCAAACTCAGGAGATTTCCTTGCGTCCTATGCCTGACTCGGGAGGAGGAGCCGGAAGTTGTTGTAGTTGAGAGAGGCCACCCCCTGCCGTGCCAAGTGCGCATGAAGCTTGGCGTCGGTGGTTAGGACGAGGCACTCCTTGCCTGCAACTTCGGCAATTGAAGCGTCGGTGATGCCGAAAGTAATGAACTCCATCCTACCGGACAACTCTTCGGCAGGTGGTGAGTGTTCATGGGTTGTCGCTTCCGCCACATGCTTGGCGAATGCCTCAAAGCATCCACTCCTGACGTGCCCGTGTAGCTGGCCTAGGAAGTTGCTTACCTCGGTGAGTATATGGGGCGTGGTGACCAAACGGTCGAACCCGCCCACGAAGGCTCGGATGAATTCGTAGTCTTTGCGTGTGAATCCCTCACTCTTTGTACGGGAGAACCTTTCGATCTGTTCGGGGGCGTAGAGGCCGAGGTACAGTATCAGCAGCGGGCTAGTGTCCAACAAGAGGCCACGGCTACGATACTGTGCGGCCAGCGCGTTTACATATTCGAGCAACCGTGTCGCGTCCGATCAGTCCGCTTCTATTCGACCGTCGAGCATTCCCTTGAGTTTGCCGGACTCTGCATCGATGAAGAATCTCTTATAGGCTCTAGGCTTCGCCTGTGGAAGAACATTGCTAAGCGTGCCTGGCCTCTCCGTGCTATACGGTCGTGCGAACCCTAAGGTTACCTCCCACTCGCCTTTATTCATCGCTCCCAAATACACCTCTTCCAAGAGCAAATCCTCTAGGGTAGAGTTTGGGTACAGTTGCTGTATGGCTTCGAAGGCGATGTTCACTGCTTGCCTCATATCGACGCGTTCTCGTTGTTCGGTCATTTTTCACTCCTCTGATGCAGCCATGTACGACACCCAAATATCTACCTAATTATCCGGTAAGTATCCACAAATAGTTACCGGAGCACCGAAAAAATTTACCTTTTAATGCCGGTCGAGCTTGCGTCCGATCTCGTTTATGCCGAGGCGGAAGCAGATGGATCTCCCATGCGGACAGGTGGCCGGAAGGCGGCTTGTAAGCCAATCCTTCACCAACGCTTCCATCTCGGGCTGGGAGAGACGATCACCCATCTTGACGGCGGAGTGACAGGCGATGGTGGCGAGGATGCGGTCCTCGCGGCTATGGCCCGGGCCGGTGCCGGAGACAGCGGCGAGGGCGTCCTTGAAGGCCCCGGCGATGTCGCGGTCTGCGAGGGTGGAGATCACGGCGGTCACCCGCATGGAGCGCGGGCCGAACGGCTCGGCCTCGAAACCATAGACGGATAACTCCTCCAGGCTCTCGGCGGCCTTCATGGCCTCGGAGGCTGACAGTTCGACGACCTCGGGGATGAGGAGGCTCTGCACGCCGGCCGGGCTCTCGGCGTCGTTGAGCCGGTCCAGGATGGCCCGCTCGTGGGCGACGTGCTGGTCCACGACCCACAAAGATTCCGGCTCCTCGACCAGGATGTAGCCCGCCGCAAGCTGCCCGATAACCCGTAGATCCTCCAGCGGCGGCAGATCCCCACGCTCCGGCGGCTCATATGGTTCCGGGTACGGCTCTCGTATCTCCGACAGCGGCCGGGAAGCCTCCGACATGCGCTCTCGCGCTTCTTGCAGGCTCCGGGCGGGTGGCGCGGGATATGCGGGCCTGTCCTCGGCGGCGAAAGAGGGAGCATGTGGCCGCCCGGAAGTCGGAGACAGCCTGTCCTGCATGAAGGTCCGCCCGGCCTGGTGCGGGGCCGCGATGGGGGAGGGCGGACGCCATTCTATTGCCTCCCTGACGGCGGCGGCCACGGAGCCGCGGGCGGCGCGCTCCTCGGAGAAGCGCACGACCTGCTTGGTTGGATGCACGTTCACGTCCACGCGGCGGGGGTCCACCGTTATCCGCAGCGCGGCAGGAGGATAGCGGCCCGAGGGTACGGTCTGGCGGTAAGCGTCGTCCAGGCCGCGGTTGAGGTTGTCCGCCCGGACGAAGCGGCCGTTCACGGAGATCGTCTGGTGTGCCCTGCTGCCCTCCGTCAGGCTCGGGAGCGCAGCGTAACCGGCGACCTCGAAAGCGCCGGAGGTGTACTCTACCCGGCGCATCGCGCGGGCCTTGGCGACGCCGTGGATCTGGGCCAGGCGTTCCAGGAGGTCCGACGCCACCGGCAGCGAGAGGTAGTCCCTGCCGTTTTCGGAGAGCCGGAAGGCGACCTCCGGGTGTGCGGTGGCGAGGTGGGTGAGCGTCTCCGTGATGGCGGCCCGCTCCGACCTCGCGCCCTTCAGGAACGCCCGGCGGGCCGGGACGTTGTAGAAGATGCGGTCCACGAGCACGGTCGTGCCCTGCGGGTGGGCGGCTGAGGAGACCTCGGCCGGGGAGCCGCCGTCAACGACAACCTTCGTCCCCGCGCCGTCTCCGGTCGAGGTGGTGAGGGTGAAGGCCGAGACGCTGGCGACGGAGGGGAGGGCCTCGCCCCTGAAGCCTAGAGTGGTGACGGACTCGATGTCTCCGGCCGTCCGGATCTTGCTGGTCGCGTGGCGCACTACCGACAGTCTGGCGTCTTCGGCGGGCATGCCGGAGCCGTCGTCGCGCACCAGGATGCGGGATGTGCCGCCGTCGCCGAGTTCGACCTCCACCCGGGTCGCCCCGGCGTCCAGGGAGTTTTCGACCAGTTCCTTGACCACGGAGGCGGGCCGATCCACGACCTCCCCGGCGGCCACCTGCTGGGCAACCAGGGGGTCGAGAACCTGGATGTTCATGGGATCTCGATCTTGACGTTTGTGGAAATCATTGGGCTGCTGGCATTGTACATCCGGGTACAGCTTTTCCCACGGATCAAGACGTGTAGAATCCCTCTCTATGTCGGAAGCGAGAGACGACGGTATTAGGAAAGACCCGGTGGGCGGTGAGCCTTCCGGGCGGAGGACGGGAGACCCGCTGCCGCTGGAAGACGTGGGCCGGCTGGTCGACATGCTGCGGGATAGCGGGGTCGGGGAGATCCGGGTCCGCCAGGGCGAGTTGGAGATCTCTGTCAAAGCCAAACCCGAAGCGCCGAGCCCCGGCCCTCCCCCCGTGGCCGAGGCTCCCTCGAACGAGGCCGTTTCGCAGCTCGAACCGCCCGCGAAGGTGGACGGGTTGCACGCGGTTCGTTCGCCACTGGTCGGGACGTTCTACCGGGCTCCTGCGCCAGGAGAGGAGCCGTACGTCGAGGTGGGGGACGTGGTCAGGGCGGGACAGCCGTTGTGCATTGTCGAGGCGATGAAGCTGATGAACGAGATACCCTCGGACATTTCCGGGGAGGTTGTGGAAGTCCTGGCCGACAACGCGGGCGGCGTGGAGTACGATCAGCCGCTCTTCCGGCTCCGACCCGAGGCATGATCGGGAATAGGGAGTCGCATTTTTCTTCCTGACTCACTAGGGCGAAGCTACCCATGATCGGCAAGGTTCTCGTCGCCAACCGCGGAGAGGTCGCGCTGCGCGTTGTCCGGGCTTGCCGGGAGCTCGGCCTCCGCAGCGTAGCCGTCTATTCCACCGCCGACGCTGATTCCCTGCACCGGATGCTGGCCGACGAGGCTATCTGCATCGGGCCGCCGCCTGCCTCCGGCAGCTACCTGAACATCCCGGCCATCATCTCCGCCGCCGAGCTTACCGGGGCCGATGCGATCCACCCCGGCTACGGATTTCTCGCGGAGAACGCCCGGTTCGCCGAGATCTGCGAGCGCGTCGGCGTGAAGTTCGTCGGTCCATCGTCGCGTGTGATCTCGATGATGGGTGATAAGTCCGCCGCCCGCCGGGCCGCCAGGGAAGCCGGTGTCCCCGTGACACCAGGCTCCGAAGGGGTCTGCGCGAACGCCGCCGAGGCGAAGCGCGTCGGCGCAGAGGTCGGATATCCGGTGGTCGTCAAGGCGAGCGCCGGCGGTGGGGGCAAGGGTATGCGCGTGGTCGAGGACGAATCGAGGCTGGACGCCGCCTTCACCGAAGCGAGCCGCGAAGCGGGCGCCGCCTTCGGGGATGGCTCCGTGTACATCGAGAAATATCTGGAGGATCTCCGCCACATCGAGGTGCAGGTACTCTCGGAGGCCGGAGGCAAAACAGCCGCCTTCCCGGAGAGGGATTGCTCCATCCAGCGCCGCTACCAGAAGCTGCTGGAAGAGTCCCCGGCCCCCGGCCTGCCGGAAGAGGCCCGCCGGGGCATGATGGATGCTGCTGCCTCTCTCGTGGACGCTCTCGGCTACGAGGGCGCGGGTACGGTGGAGTTCGTGTATTCGGGCGGCGAGTTCTTCTTTATCGAGATGAACACCCGGTTGCAGGTAGAGCACCCCGTAACCGAGATGGTGACGGGGGCGGATCTAGTCGCGGAGCAGCTAAAGATCGCATCCGGCGAGCGGATGGACGTGCCATCGAGCGCCGCGGCCTCCGTCGGTGGTCACGCCATCGAGTTCAGGATCAACGCCGAAGACCCGCGCCGCAACTTCCTCCCTCAGGCCGGGCCCGTGGAGTTCTACAACCCGCCCGGAGGACCCGGCGTCCGGGTGGACTCGCACCTCTACGCCGGCTACAAGGTCCCCCCGCACTACGACTCGCTCCTCGCGAAGCTCATAGTATTCGCCACGGACCGTGAGGCCGCCATCCGGCGCGGTCTGCGGGCGCTGGACGAGCTCGCCATCGCGGGCGTGGAGACCACGCTGCCGCTGCACCTCGCCATCCTGGAGGATGAGGACTTCCGCCGGGGCGGGGTCTCGACGAGCTTCCTGGCCCGGCGCGAGCTCCGCAACGACGAGGGCCTCCTGCGGCTCGTGCCCGCCGGCGCATCGCCGGGGTAGATCCTCGCGCACCCCAGGCCGTGCGGCCCCGCACCGTGCTGCGACGGCCCGCGTGCTAACCTTTGATCCTTGCCGACTAGAAGGAGAGCTTTGGCGCGAGAGACCGCCCCCGAAGAACAGAACGAGGATCGGATGCTGTTCGGTGGCATGGCCCGCTGGGACGGATTGGATCTCTACGGTCCAACCTGCATGAGTACGGCGTACCGGAAAAAGGGTGAGATCCACATCCGGGTCGAACCCTCGAACCTGTGGCGCCCGAACAGCCCTGCGGTTCGCCGCGCCTCCGAAGTTCCGGTGCTGCGTTCCTTTATCTTCTGGGGCCGGCTCCTCACGCAGGTCGTCGGCTCGTTCTGGACCCTCGTGTTCTTCGTCGCCACGATGGCCGTGCTCTGGCTGTTCGTGCGCCTCATGCAGTTCGGGAGCGGGGAAGGAGTGTTGGGCGGCGCCTTCGGCCTCCTCGCGGCGTTCCCCATCCTGCCCATCCTCGTCCTCTTCTTCGCGTTCATGAAGTTCTCCCCCCTCGGACGCTACCACGGGGCCGAGCACAAAGCCGTCGCCGCATACGAGGCGTACGGCGAGGTGACGCTCGCCAACGCGAAGAAGGTCAGCCGCATCCACCCCCGCTGCGGCACCAACATCCTGGCCTACATCATCCTCGCCGCCTTGCTCGACCCGCTAATCGGCTGGTGGGGCTACGCCATACTGCAGTTCATCCTCATCTCCGAGGCGTGGTTCATCTTCGGCAAGAGCCGCCCGTCCATAGCCGTCGGCAACTTCCTGCAACGTTACTTCACAACCACCGAGCCCCGCCGCGCCGAGTTGGAGGTCGCCGTCGAGTCCCTCAATCGGCTCATCCACGCCGAAGAGGAGAAAAAAGGCGGCGAATCGCCCGTCACGGTGCCGGCGCGTTTCTAGCCGGTCGAGGGCACATGGCAAGCGATCCAGAAGAGCCGCACAGCCGTAGGTGGCTCCGTTGGTTTCCCGGCGTTGGATACGCCGTGGACCAGGTTTTCGTTCTCTTGGTACTGATTATTCTCGAAAACGAAATTCTGTTGGACTTCGACGGGCTTGTGGAGAATTTCTTGTTCGTCTTCCTGCCCGCGTTCCTCCCCTCGCTCGTGGTGGGTGTACTTGCCGGGCTCTCTGTGTTCCCGACCCGTATGAGGTGGGCTGTCCTGGCAAGGATCGGCGCGACGGTACTCGTCGTGGCGCTGGGTGTGGGGATCACGTTTCTCGGAGGACTGGCAATGTTCTCGCTTTACGAAAGCACCTCTATCGCGCTCGGGCAGCTTCTGGGCGCTTTTGTAGGGATGGAGGCTGCGCTTGGCCTCTCCCTGGGTACGGCAATATTGATAGGCAGGATCCGTCGCGCCAGACGACGGCAAAGCTGACAATCTGAAGTGCTGACCGGCTGGTTCGGCATTACAATGGTGACGGACCTCCACGGGAGAGGAGTTAGACCGTGACGCTTCGGATTCCGCGTCGAGCGTTCGATGTGAACGAGTATCATCGGATGGCCGAAGCCGGCATCCTTCGCGAGGACGACCGGGTAGAGTTGATCGAGGGGGAAATAGTCGAGATGACCCCTGTCGGAGGCCGGCACGTATAATGCGTCAGCCGCCTGACGCGCCTGCTCTCGCGCTTTGCGGGTGATCGCTACCTGGTCAATGTGCGGAGCCCGGTGCAGCTAGGCCCCCGTCAGGAGCCACAACCCGACCTGGCGATAGTTCGGGACCGGGACTACGGAAGCTCACTCCCCGGTCCCGAAGACATTCTGCTCCTGATCGAAGTGTCCGATACCTCCCTCGACTACGACCGTGAAATAAAGTTACCGCTCTACGCGCGAGCCGAAATTCCCGAGGTCTGGATCGTGGACCTCCCCGGTCAGGCACTGGAACTCTACACTGAACCTTCCGGGTCGGGGTACGCCGTAAAGAGGCGCGTAAGTAAGGTCACGACTCTGGCCTCGCCTACGCTTCCGACTCTGGAACTCGACCCGGCCGGCTTTCTCCCCGGCTGACAGGCTGAAGCGCTAGTTCGGCTGCTGGGTCGGGCGGATGAGGATTTCGTTGACGCTCACGCGCTCGGGCTGGGTGACGACGTAGACGATGGCGGCGGCGATGTCTTCGGACTGGAGCCGTTCGATGCTCATGAGCCCGCTCATGCCTTCAAGGGCTTCGTCGTCGGTGATGTGGTCAGGCAGTTCTGTGTCCACGGCTCCAGGCTCGACCATCGTGATGCGGATGTTGTCTTCCAGGAGTTCCTGTCGCAGCCCTTCCGAGATGGCGTTGACGGCGAACTTGGTCCCGGAGTAGACCCCGCCGGTCGGGCGGACCTTGCGCCCTGCAACGCTGGAGATATTCACGATGTGCCCACTCTTCTGGCGCTTCATCACCTCGACGGCGGCGTCGGTGGCGTACAGGAGGCCCAGAACGTTCACGTCGAACATCTGGCGCCACTGGTCCGAGAGGCCCTTCTCGACCTTCGAGAGCAGCATCACGCCGGCGTTGTTGATCAGGATGTCCACGCTGCCGAACTCCTGTTCGGCGTGCTTTATGAGGTCGTGCGCCTGCTCCTCGTCGGTGACGTCACACTGCACGGAGAGGGTG
>JACCTS010000203.1 GCA_013812245.1 Rubrobacter sp. | reverse complement strand
ACGTCGCCCCCGACGAGCATCGCCTCGCCGGCGGAGGCTTCGATCCTGCCTACCACCTCTCGGGCCTCGCCCTCGCTGCTGTTGTAGTGGACCGCCACCCGGCAACCATCCCTCGCCAGCCCCTCGGCCACGGCGCGCCCTATCCCCGTGCTGCTCCCCGTCACCCACGCAACCTCTCCCGAAAACGCCATTCGCCGTTACCTCCCCACATCCGTGTTCAGCTGCAATTGATCCTCAGGTAACATAACGGGGCAGGGCGCGGAACACAAACGTGGGAGGAGATCGTGGGCTACGCGGACGTTCGGAGGCGGCAGGATTTGGCGCGAGATCGCGGAGAGTCCGCAATCCCATGGCGTGCCGTGAAGGACAATCCTTACTTATCGCTGGCGGCGGGGCCGGCTGCTGGACTCCTCGCCGGCTGGTTTTCGATGTCGGTGTGGGGCACTCATACGTATGCGGGGGCCGCCATCCATTACACCCTCATGCTGGTCGTCCTGGTCGCTTTCATAGGACGCGGGGCGCTGCTGTTCAGTCAACGGGATCAGAGAAACCCCCGCCGAAGCATCGCTGGCGAGAAGCAACTCCTCGTAGCGGTGCGTGATTCCGATGGCCTCACGCCAGTCGAAGCCTCGCTGACAGTGGACGAAGCGGATGCGATGCTTTCCCGCCTCACCGAACGCGGTCATCTACACTTACACAGCCACGATGGTACGCTTTTCTACACCCTACCGGGCCGTCGCCCGGACACCCTGGAAGAAAGGCCCGCGCCGCAGTTCTAGAGCGGCGCGGCTCCGAGGGTGGATCCGCACCACCATTGATGCTTCCTAGTACCCGCCGACGTTGAGAAGCTGAATCGAACTCGGAGGTGAGTCCTTGCTGAACGTGCCGGGGTCGTCGCGCTCGCCTTGAGCGCGCTCTCGACGGCGGAGGGGCTATCCGTAGTGTGCGACGAGAGGTACAGAGCGCCCGTGCCACCCGTGTGCGGCGAGGCCATCGAGGTTCCCGACATCGTGGTCGTCCCGCCACCCCTCTTGGTCGAGAGGATGCTCACGCCCGGCGCCCAGATGTCCACGCAGGAGCCGTAGTTGCTGAAGGAAGCTTCCTTATCGCTGCTGTCGGTCGCGGCGGTGGTCATGATACCGTTGTTCGTACCAGCGCCCACGCGAGCCGGAGAGGTGCTGCAGGCATCGACGTTCTCGTTGCCAGCCGCCAGGGAGTAGAAGACACCGCTGTTCGCGGATCTCGTCACTGCGTCGTCTATAGCGGTGTGCAATGACATTGGACCCCCACTGGTTTCTGACTCCGAGGCCAGGATGCTGGTTGTCGAGCGGCTTCCCGCCTCACGCTTGAAGGGGCAAGCATCGCGGGATGGGTCAACTTCATTGACTTCCGCTTTAGCGCCTTACTGGCGCCGCCGCCGAGGCTCATGTTCGCCACTGCTGGCTCCTGCGCGTTGGCCGTCACCCAGTCAACGCCTTTGATCACACCGGAAGTGCTTCCCGAGCCACTGCAACTGAGCACCTTGACGAGAGCCTCACGGTCGAACACGCCGGGGAGCCGCTCTCCCGCTACGAGGTCAGGGCCGAACCGGAATCCGGCGAGCTGAGATCTGTGGCGCGCCCGAGGCACTTCGAGAACTCGCACGGGACGAGCCGGCCGCAGCGGCGGCTCTTCGCGCTGGACTCTTTGGGCGAGGGCGGGTGGCTGAAGGCGATGAGATTGGAGGGGTACGCGCCCAGGGCTCCTCGACATTCGCAAGCCCTACAAGAGGCGCTGTTCGCTTACGCGGAGGCCCTTTAGCTGCCGACACATCTCACTCTAGGCCCGCGATTATGCTCCTCTTGGGTGTCTAGACTTCCGGTTGGCTTTATGCCCGCCGGTCTTGGTCTCGCTAACTACGCGGACGTTGCGGCGAGCTGTCGCTGGAGCGGACCAGCTCTTCGATCGGCGACGCCAGCCGGAAGGCCAGCCCGGTGTCGATGTGTCTCGCCTCTTTGAGGAGGAGGCGTGTCGTGCTCGCGAAGGCCCGATGGAGATCGGTCGGTTCCAGAGAGGCGACCAACGCGTCGGCGAGAAGGTCGGTCTCCTCGGGGGGTAGGTCGTCGACGCCGCGGCCTTGGTGGGCAGGCAGTCCGAAGCGGAGGCAAGTCAAGGCGACGACCTGGTCACGGAGGCGGTCGAGCATGTGGACCGCTTGCCATCGACGACCTCGTGCAAGGCTCGACCTGATGTGCAACGCATACAGCCAGCCCATACCGACCAGTGCTTCGGTCGACGGCGGGGGCGACATCGGAGCATCGTTTGTCTCCCCGAACAGGAGGCGAAACATCGGACCTGATGCGGCAAAGGCCCGCGACGGCCAGAACGAGAGGTCGACCTGGAGGGTGTTCGAAAGGAGGAAGACCCTGTAGAGCGCCGGTCCTGCCCATACGTCGAGGTGGTGGACGGCGTCGTGATCGGCGTACATGCGCTCCGTCCAGTGCCGCGCAACCGGCTCGAGTTCGAGGTCGGGACGGATCCGCAGGGCGAGGTCGATGTCCGACCACCGGTCCTCTCGGTTGATCGCCGCAGAACCGACGAAGGCGGCGGCCGTGATGCGTTCGTCTTCGCGTGCCGCCCGAACGAGGCCGTCGCGGATCCGTACGCGATGGGCCACGGTGAACATCGACCGAGTGTTGCACGACGCGTGGCGCCACGCAACCGCGATCGTCGGCGAGCGATCGATTCACCCTGCCAAGAACAGGGCTGCCGGTGGGACGGGGCGGGCAAGAGGACCGGCTTCAGCCGACAGCGTTGGTCCCGCTATGCGTACCAGACATTACGGCGAGGTTTCTAGTGGTTGTGCCGCGGGGTCTCGGAGGAAATGTTTCTGTACTTCGGGGCGGATTCGAGGACCGCGCCGCCGTCGAGTTGGCCGACTTGAGAACGGTAGATCTCCTGCCAGGGCGTGCGGCTCTCGGGAACGGGAGGAACACCATCCTCCCGCCTGCGGCGTGAGATCTCCTCCTCCGATAAGAGCGCGTCACAGCGT
>JACCTS010000175.1 GCA_013812245.1 Rubrobacter sp. | reverse complement strand
CGCCTACACCGACCCGCAAAAAATCTAATGGGCATCCGAGGAACCCGAAGAGATGCGGTTTGCCGCGCAGCCCAATGGCTAAAGTCGAGCTAGTAAAAGGAGAAAGAAGTGGACGCTATAGGAAGATCACTGTCGCAGGGACTCGGCTCCATACTGGGGGCTTTGCCGGCGCTCATAGGCGCCGTCCTAATACTCATCATCGGCTTCATCATCGCCAAGGTTTTGCAAGGAGTCGCAACCAAGGCTCTCCAGGCCATGGGCTTTGAGGGCTGGATGGAGAGCGGCGGCATAAAGCAGTTCTTCGAGAGATCCCAGACCCAACAGACGCCGCTCTCCATCCTCGGCAAGCTGGTCTTCTGGCTCGTGTTCTTCATAGCCATCACGATGGCCGTGGACACTTTGGGCATCTCGGCGATCTCGGACGTGCTGGCGCAGTTCATAGCCTACATACCGCAGATCATCGCCGCCATCTTGATCCTGGTGTTGGCGACGCTCCTCGCCAATTTCGTGGCGGGTATCGTGCGCGGGGCGACCGGCAGCGAGATTGCGGGCAGCGTGGCGCAGTACGGCATCATCGTCTTCGCGGCGTTCGCGGCGCTGACGCAGCTGGGGATCGCGGAGGAGCTAATAGCCCCGACGTTCCTGATCCTGCTCGGCGGCGTAGCTTTGGCCGCGGCTTTGGCGTTCGGGCTGGGAGGCCAGAACGTCGCCGGGCGGATAGTCGAGCAGGGCTACGAGAGGAGCGGCGAGGCCAGGCAGCAGATCCAGCAGCAGCAACAGCAGAACCAGCAACAGGACGAGCAGCACAGCGCCGCCGCCCTCAGCGCGGAGAACGACGAGAGGCCGGACGCCCACCGCCTGCGACGGTAGTACTAGCAGCCGACCACGGAAGGGACGACGTTGAGGAACGAGGCCACATCGCGCGGCGGGGACCATCGGAGGGGTGACCCCCCGCCCGCGAAGGAGCAGGGATTTGGCCCGGCGGTGCTGGACGACGAGTCCGGTGAGAGGCTCGTGACTTCGACGGAGTTCGCGAGCTACGCGCTCCACGATCCTGTGGGGTGCGAGATCGGCAAGGTCGAGAAGGTTCTTGTCAACGAAGACGGCGGGCCCGAGTACGTCGCGGTGAAAATTGGGTCCATCTGGCAGAAAAAGACCGTCCTGATCCCGGTTGAGTCCGTCTCCGTGGACGGCGGGCGGCAGGCTCTCATCCTGCAGTAGCCGACGCTAATACTGGAACACTAGTTCGCCGTCGGGAAGCGTATGGCGCAAGGAGGTCGCAGATCACGGAGGACGAAGAAAGCCCGCGGGAATCCCGGAAGCAAACGGGGGTCAAGTACGCTCAGTTTTCGCTCGTCGGGGGCTCCAACGCGCTGGTGGACCTCGGGGTCCTCAACCTGCTGCTCCTGATCTCGCCCACCCGCAGCCCGGAGCTCCTCGTCGTCTACAATGTCGTGGCGCTGGTCGTTACGAACGCGAACAGCTACCTGTGGAATACCTTGTGGACCTTCAGGCACCGGGCCCACCACGACGCCCGGCAGGTGGGCCTGTTCACTGTGCAGGGGATCTTGAACGTCGCGGTGGGCGGCCTCCTGCTCTGGCTGACGGCGCGTTGGCTCGTCGCCAACACGGACCTCTCGACGCTGGCCGGGGGCAACGTCGCCAAGGTCGTCTCGATGGTGGTCGCGTCCACGATGAGCTTCGTGTTCCTCCGTTTTTTCGTCTTCCGGAAGGCGGAACGGTGACTTTAATCAGAGCGAGGACGTATTGAAATCCGCAGGCGAGATCGACGACGGAACCGCGGAATTGGGGCGTCTCTTTGAAGAGGCTCTCCGGTGTCTCGCGAGCACGGACCTCGATGGGGCGAACGCGGCCCTGGAGAAAGCCCACGCCGAGGCCGCGCTCTCGCGCGGCGACGCAGAGATACCGGGGCTCGTTGGCGTGGATGACGGCGTGGCCGACGCCACGGCGCCGGTGGGCCCACGAAACAGGAAACGAGACCGAGGATAGGGGGCAAGCATGGGTTATCTTCTGAGAAGGGTGCTGCTGGCCGCGGCGCCGGTCCTCTGGCGCAAGTTCAAGGGGAGACGGAAGGGCTAAACTACCAGCCCTCGGCTTTCGGCGGTCAGCAGGACCGAACCGCTCTAGCTACACGCGAGCTCTTGCCCCGACCTTGCCGCGTGGCGCTGTGCGAAGCCGTGCAGGCTCAAGGTCACGAGGGCGATGGTCGTGCCGAACACGGGGCCCATCATCTCCGGCAACGGGTCGAGGGCCACGAGTTCGATGCCCGAGCGGTGGTACTCCGAGAGCCGTGAGACGAGATCTCCGGCCGTGCTCT
>JACCTS010000136.1 GCA_013812245.1 Rubrobacter sp. | reverse complement strand
AAAAAAGATCGGTGGGTGCGAGCGAGCGCGACGAGTGGCTGAGGGCCGCCTGGAAGACGATGGTCGCCGGGAGCATAGGAGCGGACCGCTTCGTGTTCGTAGACGAGTGCGGGACGAATACCTCGCTACGCCCGTTGTACGCTTGGTCGCGCAGGGGCGAGCGGGCGCCTTGTTCGGCGCCGCGCAACTGGGGACCGAACGTCACCCTGCTCTCTAGCATGACGCTCTCGGGCATGGGGCCGTCTTTGGCGGTGGAGGGGGCGACCACGAGGGCCGTCTTCGAGGCGTACGTCGAGAAGGCGCTCGCCCCGAGCCTGAGAGCTGGTCAGGTGGTGGTTGATGGACAACCTCTCGGCCCACAAGGGAGAGAGGATCAGGGAGCTCATCGAGGGGAAGAACTGCGAGCTGGTCTACCTGCCGCCCTACTCGCCGGACCTCAACCCCATCGAGCAGGCCTTCTCCAAGCTCAAGGGGCTGCTGCGCGGGGCCGAGGCCCGCAGCCGTGTTGGCCCTGATCGAGGCGATGGGGGTGGCGCTATCGGCGGTCACCGCCCAGGATGCATCGGGCTTCTTCAGATACTGCGGCTACCGCTCCCCGGCCCAACTACTGTGAGAGGTGCTCTAAGTCGCGGAGCGAGGTCGGCTCCAGGCTCACCCGCAGCACACCAGCGTCGATCTGCGCAAGCTCGAAGAGGTCGTCAACTAGCCGGCTCAGGTTTGTGAGTTCGCCTCGAGCCGAGGAGAGGTAGCGAGCCTCGATTTCCAGATCGACGACGCCATCGGCGACCGCTTCGATCAGGGCCAACACGGCTGCAAGCGGGGTGCGCAGGTCGTGGGAGACGGCCGCGATCAGGTCTCGTCGAGCCTGCTCGATCCTACGCTCGTGCGCCGTCGCTTCTTCGAGCGCCTGAGCCATGCGGTTGAAATCGTCGGCGAGCCCGGCGATCTCGTCGCGGCCGTCGACTGGGAGCCTCGTCCCGAACTCGCCGCTCGCGAGTTGCGTCGTTCCCTCCCGCACGCGCTCGATGCGCCGCGCCAGCGGCGCCGACCCGCGCACACCGAGGGAGATCGCCAGCAGCGACCCGAAGAGCACCATGGTTAGCAGGATAGAGAGGTCGTGGAACGAGATGAACATCGCCAAAGCGCCGGCCACCACCATGCCGAGTAGGAGCAAGCCGCCGATCAGGCTGGCGCCCACGAGCTGCCCCCGCACGCTGCCGACGCGTCGAAGTACGGCCGGCCGCGTCAGCAGCATCGCGCACAGCTCGACGACGCCGCCGGTACCGAGGAGGACCAACGCCAACCTCGGGATGTCGCTCGTCGGTACGGCAAAAACGTTCGCGGCGACCAGGAGCGAGGTCGCCAGCACACCGGCCAGAAACGGCAGCGGAACGCCCACGATCCGCAAAGGACTTATCATTCAGTAGCGAACTGATATCCCACGCCCCACACGGTCTGCAAGTAGCGCGGGTGCTGGGGGTCGGCTTCGATCTTCTCGCGCAAGCGCCGCATGTGTATGGTGACCGTGCTAGATTCCGCAGCGAACTCGTGGTTCCACACCGCCTTCATCAGTTGATCCCGCGTGAACACCCGTCCCGGACTCGACGCCAGGCAATAGAGCAAGTCGAACTCGCGCGCCGTGAGCGCCACGGGCGTACCCCGAACCACCACCTTACGCGCGTTGGTGTCGAGCTGCAGCCCGTCGAACATGAGAACTCTCCCATCCGCCGGGCCCGCTTGAACCTCGCTCTCCCGGAGCAACGCCGCGACCCGTGCCACCAGCCCGCGCGGCCTGAAGGGCTTGGTTACGTAGTCGTCGGCGCCCACGCTGAGGCCGAGGAGGCGATCCTCCTCCTCGCCTTTGGCGGTCAGCATGATCAGGAGTACGTGTCGCTCGGATTGGATGCGGCGGGCCACCTCCAGTCCGCTCAGCTTGGGTAGTATCAGATCCAGAACCACCAGATCGGGCCGGGTCTGCCGGTACAGTTCCAGCGCTTCTTCGCCGTCCGCGGCCGGGACGACGGCGTGACCCTCCCGCCGCAAGTACAGGCTCACGACCTCCCGGATGTTCGGCTCATCATCTACAACCAGTATCTTCGCCATCTAAGCTTCCGTTCTCCAGCCTTCCTACAGTGGAACAGTGTCCAGACACCGGAGACCGCGAGACAGGATACAGCCCTTGTGCCACTACCGAATTGCTGTTAGTCCAAAGTACGCTTCCTCCGAATACTCGTTACCGTGCTACGGATACTAACCGGTGGACCTTACGTCGTCGTTACCAACCCCTTACGGAAGGCTTAACATAGTTCCGGTCGGCGCCGCTACCACGCTGCGCGCTCCCAGGTCAACAGCCCCATCACGTAGTCGTCACCGGAACCATCAGTCGAGGAAGCTAAGAGCGGCCGCCGATCAACGATGATAGTAGGGTCTCCCCGGCACTGCTACTACGCTGCTCCCCCGGTCAGCAGCCCAATCATCACGCGGCGCACGCACTGCGCGTCACCACGGTTCGGCGCTGCTGCCGCAGGATCGTTAGCACTTTGCTTGGTGTGACTCGGACTCCTGACGTACTGGTCACGGTTTTGTCTTCAGAAAGCAAGAGTTCTTTGTTCTGTGTTTTGTAAGGAATTGGCAAGATTTCCTTAAGAACTGCCCTGCAAAATGGTGGAAGTGAAGCTCGGTTGGGAGAACCGCCGGCGGAGGCAACGCCCTTGGGATGGGCTTAAAAGAGGTGGCAGCCAGACGGACATATGGTCCGTTGGTTGGAGCAATTTTCGAGCTTTGGAGAAGCTCGAGAAGGGATAAGCACGGAGTGAAAGAGAAACTATATCCAAGGGAGACGTTCGAGGCATCCGGAGCGTTGGTTGCGCGGGCGGCGGAGGTCCTGCGCCGCAACGACATGGGAGGCTGGACCAAGGCCGCGCCGGACCTCTACCCCCACCAGTGGAGCTGGGACTCGGCGTTCATCGCCATCGGCCTGGCCCAACTCGACACCGGGCGCGCCGCCCGGGAGCTCACCACGCTCTTCGAGCACCAGTGGGCCACCGGCAAGGTCCCCCACATCGTCTTCAATCAGAAAGCCCCGCCGGAGAGCTACTTCCCCGGCCCCGAGCACTGGGCCGCCGCCGCGCCGGAGTCCCCCGACGCCCCGCCCACGCCGGCCCTCACGAGCGGCCTGTGCCAGCCGCCGGTCCACGCCATCGCCGCTCTACGAATCTGGGAGGTTGCCCTCGAGCGGGGCGGGGAAGCGCTCGCGGAGGCCCGGG
>JACCTS010000129.1 GCA_013812245.1 Rubrobacter sp. | reverse complement strand
GGCATGTGCTCGATGGCTCCTTAAGATCTGCTTTGGGACCGCGCAGCTTGCGAGCGGACGCGAACTCTACGGCTGGGGCGGCAGGATTCGAACCTGCGATCCCGGGACCAAAACCCGGTGCCTTGCCACTTGGCTACGCCCCATCGCCTCGGCCGCGCCGCGATTATACCGGAGCCGACAGATGCTATCAGCGGAGATCAGCCCTCCCAGAGCATCTCCACGCCCGCCGTAACGGGCTCACAAACAGCGACGAACGGGGCGAAGATGCTCCCGGCGGCGGAGCGCGCTTCGGCCTCCGTCTCGAAGATGCCGTAGACGGCGGTCCCGCTGCCGGTCATCCCGGCTCCCAGCGCCCCGAGATCCAGCAAGCGCTCGCGCAAGACCTTCACTTCCGGCACGAGCTTCTCCGTGACCGATGCGAGGTCGTTGCCGACGAAACGGGCGAGCGCGGCGAGGTCCTCGGCCCGCAGCGCATCTGTCACGGACCTGACATAGTTCCCCGGCCTGGCCGCGAGGTCGTCGTGGAGCCGGTACACGGCTCCCGTGTCCGTGCTCCGCTCGGGTTTGGCGAGGACCAGATAATGTGCCGGCGACGATGGAAGCGGGGCGAGAATATCCCCCACGCCCTCACCGAGCGCCGTGCCGCCAGCGAGACAGAACGACACGTCCGCGCCCACCCGGAGCGCCAGCTCGCGCACTTCGCCCTCGTCCAGCCGAAGTCCGAAGAGTTCACCCAGCCCGGCCAGGGTCGCGGCGGCGTCCGCAGAGCCACCGGCCAGCCCGGCTCCGGCCGGTATCCGCTTGCGGAGCCGCACCCGCACTGGGAGGTCATCGCCCGTCAGCCTACAGAGCGCGAGCCACGCCCGGTAGATGGTGTTCTTTTCGGGAGGTCCGATCTCCGTCCCTTCGGGCTCGACGTGGAGATCAAAACTCTCGCCGCCGCGTTCGATCTCCACCTCGTCAGCAAGCGAGATGCTCTGCATGACGCTCCGAATATCGTGGTAGCCGTCCGGCCTCCGGCCCCGTACCTCCAGCGCGTAGTTGATCTTGGCGAACGCCCGCAGCCGTACGCTGTCTCCGGTCAGAGCGCCCAAGAGACCGCCCGGTAGAGCACAACGAAGTCCTCCGGGGACAGTTCCTCGGCCCGCGCGTCGGGGCTGCGTCCGAGCGAGATCAAAACCCCCGGCGCCTCGCCCCGCGCGGGCTCCGGCAGGTTGTTCACCAGCCGCTTGCGCCTGCTCCTGAACGCGGCGAGCACCAGCCGCTTTACGCCTTCGTACTCCCCGTACCGTAAAACGGTCTCCCGGCGGCGCATCTCTACCACCGCCGACTGCACCCGCGGCGGCGGATCGAACACGTTGGGAGATACCCGATGCTCGACCCTCACATCGGCCATGAGCTGGACGAGCGCGGCGTATATGCCGTAGTCCTTGCTGCCCCGTCCGGCGGCCATTCGGCGCGCGACCTCCAATTGGACCATGAAACGGAAGATGGAGATGCTCTCCACCTCTTCCAGGAGTTTCAGGATCAGGGGCGAGGCGACGTTATACGGGAGGTTGGCGACCAGCTTGTTCGGGGCCGGATTCAGGGAAGCGTAATCGAAGAGGAGCGCGTCGCCCTCGTGGATCACGACGTTGCCATGAGCGGCGCTCCTGAGGGCTGGCAGCACGTCCGGGTCTATCTCCACGGCGTGAACGGTACGAGCCCGCTCCGCCAGGAACCCGGTGAGGAATCCCCGTCCCGGCCCCACTTCCAGGACCACGTCATCCTCGGTTACTCCGGCGGCCACTATGCGGGCGGTGTTCGGGTCTTTGAGGAAATGCTGCCCGAATCGTTTCTTGGGACGGTCGGCGGGATTCAAGCTTGGAGGATCACACCTCCAGCGGCAGCGAGAAAGCGTTGCGGGCGTTGCGGGTGGATAGGGTGGCGAAATCCTCGTCGTCCAGCCCGAGTCGTTCGGCCACGAAGCCGGCGGTGTAAACGACGTTCTTCGGCTCGTTCTTCTCACCGCGCACGGGCTGCGGGCTCAGGTAAGGGGCGTCCGTCTCGACCAGGATCCTGTCTTCGGCGATGAGGCGCAGTACCTTCGCGGTCTCGCTGTTCTTGTACGTGATGTTCCCGGCGAGTCCGACATAGTAGCCGCGCTCCGTCACCTCCCGGACCTCGCTATCCCCGCCCTCGAAGCAGTGGAGGATGACGGCGACCCTGGCGTTACCCA
>JACCTS010000124.1 GCA_013812245.1 Rubrobacter sp. | reverse complement strand
GCGTCCCCCGTGGAAGTCCATCCTCCCGGCACAAAACGGCTCCCATCTTACAGAAGCCAAAGGCGATCAGCACTTGGGTTATCCGTTATCGGCTCTAGTTACGGCCGAAGATGTTGCGGATGCATGCGAAACTCTCTGCTCAATTTCCCCAGACCTGGACCCGGTAACGCTCGCGTTCAGATGGGTCCGTGATCGCGCGGGTTCCGTTGCCGAAACGGCCGTAGAAAACGGTCTTCTTGGCGTGCTGGCCCTTGCCGCTCACCTCGACCACCTCCGCATCCACAGGGAAGCCCGAGGGCTTCACGTGAATCCGGCAGATATCTTCTCCACCGACCGACAGTATCTCCTGGCCCACGTTCACGGCCGCAGCCTCGCCTAAGGCGTTGATCACAGCCTGGTTGAGATGCAGCCCGAAGAGGTCGCGGTCATCCTTGCCCGGCTTGCGGAGCGTGGCGTAGTCCGATTCGAGGCCGAAGACGGATCCATCGTCCGCGACCCCGATGAGCAATGTCCCACCCTCCCGGCTATTCAGAAAAGCGGCGATGGTCTTGAGGCTTGCCGTCTGGAGCGGCTTGAAAAGCTCGCCGGTGTCCGCGCGCGTTCGGAAGGTGGATTTGTATTCCAGGTGGGCTCCTTCCTTCGGCGGCGGGCCGAGCAACTCACCGATGGGGCAATGCTCCTGCCATGCCACCTTCGCCCTCCCGTAGACGAGAGGCAGATAGACCGACCTCACCTGATCCGCCAGCTCACCATCGTCCAGAAGCTGGTACGAGAAGTCCTGGGCGCCGGTGAGCCGGTCTACGACTGCGTTCTCGAAGTGCTGTGGAAACTGCACCCCAAAGTTGCTCAGGGAGTTGGCGGCGGCCTGACGCTGCACCGTCTCATCTTCCACCATCTCCTGAGCGATGCTGTCGAGGTGGAGCCGGTCAGCCTCGGTGAGGTTGAGCCCGAAGCGCTCATTGAGATTCTCGATAATCCGGGAGAGCGGCGACGCCTCCGGGTCCCGCGCGGGTCCGGTTCCATCATAAACCGCCCGTATGATGCCCTGTGCGCCATCGAGCGGGACCGAGCCATCGAAGGTCTGCTCCATGTGCAGGTGCGTAAGCTCGACCTCGGAGCCGAGGTCCAGGCTCGCCCCCGCCTCGCGCCTCACGAACGAGGACAAAGCCCGGCAGAAGCGGTAGTCCCGCTCCAGAACCGTATCCCTGAAGCTGACGACCTGGGAGAGGAACGAGTAGGTCCGCACGAACCGCTCCAGCGCGCCGCGGAAGTTCTCCTGTTCCTCCAATTTAAGGGCGTGGAAACGGTCTATCGCCGGGGCCAGGGCCGCGTGGATGCGGGCGTGATTGTTCCGGCTGTCGTCGGCGAGGAGCAGCCCTGCGACCTTCGAGATCTCCTCGGGCCGCAACACGTCGTACTCGTCGAGGGCCTGGCGGGTGTCGTAGAGTAGGTTCGGGTCGGTCGGCGGCGCGACCGTCTGGCCGAAGTATTTCTCGAACTCCGCCCGTATCGCGTCCGCGTCGTTGCGGAAGTCGAGGACGAACGTTCCATCCTTGCCCTCCGCGCGGCGGTTGAGGCGCGAGAGCGTCTGCACGGCGGCAAGCCCGGTAAGAACCTTGTCTACGTACATCGCATAGAGCAACGGCTGGTCGAAGCCCGTCTGGTACTTGTCCGCGACGACGAGGAAGCGCCACTGATCCTCCTCGAACTCGCGCGGGGTCTGGCTCTCGCCGAAGCCGTTCATCTGCGCCTCGGTGAACGTGGCGCCCTCGTCCTCCACCGTCCCGGAGAACGCTACGAGTATACCGAGGGCGTCGTAGCCCTGCTCGTTAGCGTACTTGCGGAGGGCGTGGGCCATCCTGACTGCGTGCTTGCGCGAGGAGGTGACGACCATCGCCTTCGCCCTGCCGCCGATCCTGCCCGCCACGTGCCGGCGGAAGTGCTCCACGATGACCCGCGCCTTCTGGGAGAGGTTGTGCTCGTGCAGCGTGACGAAGCGGGCTATGGCCGCCCCGGCCTGCCGCGAGTCGTATCTGGGGTCTTCCTCCACGGCCTTCTCGATCTTCCAGTACGTCTGGTAGGTCACGTAGCTGGCGAGCACGTCGTGGATGAAGCCTTCTTCTATCGCCTGCCGCATGGAGTAGAGATGAAACGGAACGTGGTGACCTGCCTCCTCGTCGTAGGCTCCGAACATCTCCAGCGTGCGGCCTTTCGGCGTCGCGGTGAAAGCGAAGAAGCTGAGGTTTGGCTGCCGTCCGCGGGCGACAGCCTCGCGGGTGAGCGCGTCTTCAGCGGGGTTCGTGAGATCCGCCCCGTAACCGTCCGGTTCCTCGGCGGCAAGATCCTGCGGCGCAAACTGACCGGAGCCGAGGACCTTCTTCATCTGAACCGCAGTATCGCCGGTCTGGGAGGAGTGGGCCTCGTCCACGAGCACGGCGTAGCGGCGGGCTGGGAGAGACTCGACCTTGTCGAGGACGAACGGAAACTTCTGGAGCGTGGTTATGATGATCCGGGCCGCCTGTCCAGCAAGAGCCTCTGCGAGCTGCGACGAGCTCTCGTCTATCTTCACTACGACGCCGTGGGCGTGCTCGAACTGGTAGATGGTCTCCTGAAGCTGCCTGTCCAGTACGACCCGGTCGGTTATGACCACGACCTTGCCGAAGATTTTCTCGTCTTTTTCGTCGTGAAGGCTGGAGAGCCGGTGGGCGAGCCAGGCGATAGTGTTTGACTTGCCTGACCCGGCGGAGTGCTGTATCAGGTAGCTCTCCCCGCTACCGTTGCGGCGGGCGTGGGCCGTGAGCCCGAGCACCGCGTCCCACTGATGGTAGCGCGGGAAGATCACGATCCCAGAGGACTTCGATCCTTTTGCGGGCTTCTGTATATGGACGAAACGTCCGAGGAGATCCAGCCACGCATCCTTTTCCCACACCCGCTCCCACAGGTACGCGGTGCGGTGTCCCTCCGGGTTCGGCGGGTTGCCCTTGCCCCCGTCGTGGCCGCGGTTGAACGGCAGGAAGCGCGTGCCGTCTCCGTCGAGGCGCGTGGTCATGGCGACTTGCTCGGTGTCCACGGCGAAGTGGACGACGGCCCGGCGCGAGAGGGTGATGTTCTTCGGGTCGCGGTCTTTACGATACTGTCTCCTGGCATCCTCGATGGTCTGCCCGGTGAGCGCGTTCTTGAGTTCGGCGGTGGCGACGGGGAGGCCGTTGACGAACAGCGCCAGATCCAGGGTCTTGTTTGAACCGCTCTCATAAGGAAGCTGGCGGGTGACGGTCAGGCGGTTCGCCTCATAGCGGGCGACGAGTTGTGGCGTGAGGCTGTGGGCTGGCCTGAAGAAAGCGAGCCGGATCGTAACGCCCAGGTCAACGACCCCGTGGCGCAACACGTCCACCGTGCCGCGGGCGTCCAGCTCCTTCGCCAGCCGGTCGGCGAACCGGCCCCGCGCCTTCGCATCCCCGCCATGCAGCCTGGCGAGCCGCTCCCACGCCTCGGGCTGGGTCTCCTCGATAAAAGCTAATAGCTCCGCTGTATCCAGTCCCAGGCCCGCGTCGAAGTCTCCCAGGGCGTTGCCATGCTTGACGGCCCGGTAGCCGCTGCGCTCCGTCAAGGACCGGGCGATATACTCTTCGAATGCCCGCTCGTCTGGCTTCATGGGGTCACGCTTCCCGGAAACACTTCTCTGTCTCGGTCGCTATCATCGCGCGTCATCCCTGTTTTGGGATGGGGTCATCCTCACCATCCGTCTTGAGCACGCTCTCGCTCACGACCGATTGCCCGCACTCGGGGCAGAACCGGTACGCGGCGGAGACCTCCGCTCCACACCCCGAGCACGGCACGGTCCTGCGCTTGAGGACCTTTCCAAGCGCCTGCTTGGCGCCTTCTCCGGCCCGCGTGGCCTTGTCTCTGACACTGTCCTTGGCTCTCCCAGCCATGCTCTGCTTGACGGTCTCGCGGTAGTCTCTGGTCCTCCGCTCGATCTCGTCTAAGTCCAGCGGCACTTCCAGGCGGCTGGAGATCTTCGCCAGGAACTCGCGCTCCCGATCCGCAAGCTCGCCGTCGCAGACCGCCATCA
>JACCTS010000091.1 GCA_013812245.1 Rubrobacter sp. | reverse complement strand
GTCGAGTTCGCTTGCGGGATGCCGACGCTCATGATGGGTGAGACGGCGCGGGACGTGGCGCGCGGGGTGGACAACGCCTCGTACCGCTACCCGCTTGGGGTGGTAGCGGCGATCACACCGTTCAACTTCCCGTGCATGGTGCCGCTGTGGACGCTCCCCATCGCCATCGGGGCCGGCAACTCCTATATCCTGAAACCTTCCGAAAGGACGCCGCTCGCGGCGCAGAAACTCGGGGAGTTGCTCACGGAGGCCGGCCTGCCGGACGGCGTCATCAGCATCGTCAACGGGGCGCGGGAGTCGGTGGATGCGATTCTGGAGCACCCCGATATCGAGGCCGTCTCCTTCGTCGGCTCCCAGCCGGTGGCCGAGCATGTCTACACCCACGGCTCGGCGCACGGCAAGCGGGTGCAGGCGCTCGCCGGGGCGAAGAACTCCATGATCGTGATGCCCGACGCCGTCCTTGACAGGGCCGTCCCGAACATCGTCTCCTCGGCCTACGGAAACGCCGGGGAGCGGTGCCTGGCAGGTAGCGTTCTCGTCGCTGTCGGTGACATCGGCGATGAGCTGGTGGGGCGGCTGAAGGAAGCGGCCTCCGCGATGAAAGTCGGGCCGGGGAGTGAGGACGGTTCGGAACTGACGCCCGTGATCCGGGACTCTCACCGCGAGAAGGTCCGATCCTACGTGGACCTCGGCGAGGAGGAGGGCGCGTCGGTCGTGCTCGACGGCAGGACGCCGCCGCGGGAAGAAGGCTTCTTCATGGGGCCGACCATCCTGGATGAGGTCACGGGCGAGATGCGGGTGGGGCGAGAGGAGATCTTCGGCCCCGTCCTCTCCGTGGTCCGCGTGAAGGACCTTGACGAGGCCGTGGAGTTCACCAACGGCTCCGCTTTCGGGAACGCCTGCTCGATCTTCACCGAGAACGGCGCTGCGGTGAGACGCTGGCGCGAGACCGTCGAGGCGGGGATGCTCGGGGTAAACATTGGTGTTGCGGCCCCGATGGCGTTCTTCCCGTTCAACGGGATCAAGAACTCCTTCTACGGCGACCTGCACGCCACGGGTAAAGACGGGGTGCGCTTCTTTACCGAGAATAAGGTCGAGATCACACGCTGGTTCTCGGATCCAGCCGTATCATAGAAGCCCTATAAACTGTTCTAACCTCTAACCGGGGAATTGCAGGAGATTCCCCGGTTTTCCACGTTTCGTTACAAAAACGCAACCGGATGAAACACTTCTGCAAAAAAAGTTAAAAGTTCTCTTCCTTTTGTGTAGAGACATGAGTACAATGCCGCAGGACGCCATCAAGTTTTCATGGAGGGGGACTTCTACATGCGTCGATCGAAGATGGTCGTGCCGTTCGTGGTTCTGGTTGCAGCTTGTGCGTCGTTGGCCGCGCTGCTGGCTTTGCCCGGAGTTTCGGGGGCGAACTCACCGTCTCAGGGCTCCGTCGCCGAGGGTCCGGGGCCTGTCGAGGAGAACTTCCCGGATTACTCGGTGGTCGTGGACAACTCCTCGAAGCGTTTCACGGCGCCGGGGTGGGAGACCGGGTCTTCGGGCCTTGACCTCTACGGCGATGACTACAGTTTCGCGGGAGCTAGCCAGAACGCCAAGCCAGCCCGATACAGGGTAAAGGTCCCCGCCACCGACGTCTACTCTGTCTACGCCTGGTGGACCGCCGAGCAGGACAACGACTCCTCGGCCCGCTTCGGCGTCAGCACCCCATCGGGCGTGAGATGGACCAGTGTGGACCAGCGCAGGGACGGCGGCTTCTGGGTGAAGCTCGGCCAGTACGAGATGGAGCGTGGCGACCGCTACGCCATACAGGTCGCTCCGGGCTCCGAGGGAGAAGGTTACGCGGTCGCCGACGCCGTGGCGGTCGTCCGGGGCGCCACTTCAGCCCCGCCCGAGAGCGGCTACGATGTGGGCGGCGGGAGCTCCGCGACGTTCCAGACCAGTTCTCTCTCCGAGCCTACCGGGCGGGATGTCGTCCGCAAGGCGCGGTCGTACTCGGGAATCTGGTACAGGTACGCTACCTGCACCACCACGCGCATGAGTTGCACCTGCCTGACCGGGAAGTCCTTCAGACCGTTCGGCGTAGATATGTCCATGAGTGAGTCCAAACAGTGGACTTCCAATCGAGGGCGCAAGATCAGATACCGGTCCAACCTCCGGCCCGGCGATCACGTCTTCTTCAAGGAGAACGGCATGAGTAACCCCATCACTCATGTTGCGGTCTACTCCGGGAACGGGAACATCGTCCACGCCTCCACCTACTTCGGCGAGGTCGTCGAGAGCCAGATGCGGTACATAGATGGTTACTTCGGCGCGAAGCGATACCGGCTGCAATAGGGAAGCCGCAAGGACCGCGCAACGCGGGATACGGAAA
>JACCTS010000077.1 GCA_013812245.1 Rubrobacter sp. | reverse complement strand
GTACGGGACACTCTCGGAGATCGGGCTGGCGCTCAAGATCGGGCGGCCGGTAGTAGCTCTCGGTAGCTGGGATATCGGGGATCACGTAACCGTGGCGTCATCGCCTGGGGAGGCGGTCGCGGCGGCGTTCAGTCTGCTCGGTATGTAGTATTTTCCAACCACAATTACTAAAAGGCTTTGGAACGGAGGGTTCTGAGATGGAAGACGGAAGGATCGCACTGGTGAGCGGGGGCAATCGTGGGATCGGACTGGAGATCTGCCGCCAGCTCGCCGAAAGGGGCTACACGGTCGTCCTTGGCTCCCGCGACGAAGCAAAGGGCCGTGCCGCCGCCGAGGAGTTGGAAGAAAATGTGGTCCCACACCAGCTCGACGTGGCCGACGCGGAGAGCGTGGACCGCATGGCCGCTTTCCTGGAAGAAGAGTTCGGGCGGCTCGACGTGCTGGTCAACAACGCCGGTATCGCCAACGACGAGGGCCAGCGCGGCGTGGACGCCGACCTTGACCGCGTGCGCGAGGCGCTGGAGGCCAATTTCCTCGGGGCGTGGCGATTGTGCGAGGTCGCCATCTCGCTCATGCAGCGGGGCGGGTACGGCAGGATCGTTAACGTTTCCAGCGGCGTGGGCGCGCTGGAGGACATGGGCGGCGGCTCCCCCGGCTACCGCGTCTCCAAGACCGCCCTCAACGCCCTCACGCGCATCCTCTCCTCCGAGCTTCGCGGCAGCGGCATCCTCGTCAACTCCATCTGCCCCGGCTGGGTCCAGACTGACATGGGCGGATCTAGCGCATCGCGCCTCGTCGAGGAAGGCGCCGACGGCCTCGTCTGGGCCGCGACGCTTCCGAACAACGGCCCCACCGGCGGCTTCTTCCGGGACCGCCGCCCGATAGCGTGGTGAAAATCTGGCCGATCCAACCGCATTTATCGAGCTTCCGGTAGGGCCTGAACTAGCCGTTCTTCCGGCGGAAAACTAGCCGAACGGGCGATGGTCCGCCGAATTCATTCCAGATTCATTCCAGATTCATCGCCGTCTGTTTTGATGTCTTTTCGAGGCTCACTTCGGGGAAAGGAAACGTATTTCCTGGTCGATGAATGTTCGGTCGGTGTTCGAGGCAGAGTAGCGGAAGGCGAGAGCGGCGAGAGCCGAGAAAGTGGGGTAGAACAAGATGGCTGATGGAAGGGAGATCAGGTTCCCGTCGGAAGTCGGACTCGCCCAGGGTGCTGAAGGCTCGGGTGTCGAGGATCTGCAACGGTATCTGAGCCGGTTCGGATACATCAAGCCAGACGATCCGGGTGAGTACGCGGGCATCCTCGGTGCGGCGCCGCTTCCCGAGGTTAGGTTGGGTGCCTTTGACGATGACACTGTCCGAGCTCTCCGGAGGTACCAGAGATTTCACAACCTTCCTCCAACGGGCGAACTGGACGAAGCGACGGCGGCCCAGATGAGCATGCCCCGATGCGGTTTCCCTGACGTACAGGATGCCGCGGGTGTGAGCAGCTTCGTGGCCCAGGGCAACCGCTGGACCACGACGGACCTCAGGTACGGGTTCCAGAACTTCTCTCCCGACCTGACCCAGGCGCAGACCCGGAGCGCCGTTGCCGCCGCGTTCCGTCTGTGGAGCAACGTCAGCCCTCTGATATTCCGGGAGGTTTCGGTCGGCGAGAACCCGGAGATCGTGATCCGCTTCGTCGCCGGCGACCACGGCGACGGCTCGCCGTTCGATGGCCTTGGCGGGACGCTGGCCCACGCGTTCTATCCGCCTCCCTACACACTCCCCGGCGACGCGCACTTCGACGAAGCCGAGACCTGGGCTGTCACGCTTCCGATTCCGGCGGACCGTTTCGACTTCGTGATGATCGCCGCCCACGAGTTCGGACACTCCCTCGGGCTGAACCACAGCTCGGTCGCGGGCGCCATGATGCGGCCATCTTTCAGCAGTGGCAGTACCCAGCGCTCTCTCCATCAGGACGACATTAGCGGCATCCAGTCCATCTACGGAGCCAGGCGTGGAGGCTGGGAGTCTCTAGGTGGAATCCTCACTTCCGCCCCCGACGTCTCCTCCTGGGCAGCCAACCGGCTCGACGTTTTCGCCCGCGGTACCGACAACGCTCTCTGGCACAGGTGGTGGGACGGCAGTGCCTGGCGGGGATGGGAATCTCTCGGTGGCATCCTCACCTCCAATCCGGGGGCTGTATCGTGGGGCAACAACCGCATAGACGTGTTCGCCCGCGGGCTGGACAGTGCTCTATGGCATCGTTGGTGGGATGGGAGTGCCTGGCGGGGATGGGAGTCGCTCGGCGGGGGTTTGAGCTCCGGTCCCGATGTCTCCTCCTGGGCGGCGAATCGGCTGGATGTATTCGCTCGCGGGCTGGATAACGCTCTCTGGCACAAGTGGTGGGACGGGAACGCCTGGCGTGGCTGGGAGTCGCTCGGCGGGATTCTGACCTCTGACCCCTCGGCCGTCTCCTGGAGCAGCGGGAGGATCGACGTTTTCGCCCGCGGCGCCGACAATGCCATGTGGCACAAGTGGTTCCAGGAGGGTTGGAGTCACTGGGAATCGCTGGGTGGGATCCTCTCCTCCGGTCCCGACGCCTCCTCCTGGGCTCCGGGCCGGCTGGACGTGTTCGCGCGCGGAACAGACAACGCCATGTGGCACAAGTGGTTCCAGGGAGGCTGGTCGGGTTGGGAGTCTCTCGGGGGAATCCTGACCTCGGACCCATCCGCCGCCTC
>JACCTS010000121.1 GCA_013812245.1 Rubrobacter sp. | reverse complement strand
AAGAAGGTTGCGTTGGTGGCGTGCATGAGGAAGCTGCTTACGATCCTCAACGCTCTGATGAGGGATCGTGCTAATTGGAGGTGTCCTCATGCCCTGACTCCTTGACTTTCAAGACGGTTGCTTTCGTTTGGCCGGACGGATCACTCTCGAGAACCGTTATAGTAACGGGCGGAGACGGAGCGAGATGCGAAGGAGTGGATGATGCTCGGTGGGAACATCCAGGATGCGATGAACGAGCAGATCAAGAACGAGTTCTTCTCGGCCTACCAGTACCTCTCGATGGCGGCGTACTGCGAGACGGCGAACCTGCCGGGTTTCGCGCAGTGGATGCGCGCGCAGGCCCAGGAAGAGAAGGAGCACGCTATGAAGTTCTACGACTTCATCCTGGAGCGCGACGGTAACGTCGAGTTGAAGGCCCTCGAAGGGCCAAAGGTAGAGTTTGGTTCACCTCTGGAGGTCTTCGAGGGGGCGCTGGAGCACGAGCGCAAGGTGACCGCCATGATCAACGACCTCTACGCCCTGGCGATGGAGGAGAGTGACTACGCGAGCCAGACTTTTCTGCAATGGTTCGTGACGGAGCAGGTCGAGGAAGAGAAGAACGCCGGTGACGTGGTCGAGACGCTGAAGATGGTCGGCGATAGCAACGAGGCGCTGTTCCTCCTCGATAGGGAACTGGGCCAACGTCAGAGGGACGAGCAGCCCGCTGATTGACGGCCCACCAGCTCATCCGGCGGCTTCACGGGACGGGTGAGAGGCTCACGATGGTCGAAGGAACCGGATAATCGGGGCGAACCTGGAAGATTACCTGAGCTTCTTGCCGGGTAGCGCCCGCGCGTAGCCTTCGTCTAGGCCGGCCCCCGGTGCCGTGCTGCGGCGTTCCGGCGCCTACAAATGCCCCGCATTTTGATATAGCCATCCGTCTCGGCGCTCCTTGAGCCAGGTCGTCCGCAACCTGATGGCCGCGCTCCTGGCCGGCATGTCCGCTTCGGAGAGATCTTCCAGGCGCTTGTAGACGATGCTTCCGTTGCTCATCAGCGCCACCAACCCTTCCTCTGCCTGCCTCCGGTCCTCGGAAGCCAGCCTCCGCAACGCCGCCGGTGGTTCCCCCGGCAACGCCTCACCGAGCAGCCTTGCGAGCTGGCCGGTTTTGCGCAACTCCAGCTCGCACGCTTCCGCCCGCATGAACCGCTCCCAGGCGGCCAGGCGGGCCCGGCTACGTTCCTCTTCTTTTCGAGCCCGGTTTCGTTCTTTCTCCCGCTCTAGCGCCAGTTCTTCTTGCCACCGGGCTGCCTTCTCGTTGCGGTGCGGCCCGTCGCGCAGCTCCACGAGTTGCCGGCCGGCCTCGGTCTCCGCGACGGTCTCGAACGCTACCGTGAACGCTTCTCCTGTCCGTTCCGCGCGGGTCTTCGCCTGGCGGGATAGAACCTCTGTCGCCATGTCGGCCACTTTTTGCTTCTCGTGTATGGTCTTCTCCTTCTCCATGCGCCCGGATGATTAGAGCCCTGGGTACAAAAATATTCGGGCTGGCGAAGCCGCTCCAGTAAAGAGTCGGCGATCGCCAGCCCGTGCAGCAAACGCTGGTCGTGCCACAACGCCAGAATTTGCGGCTGGTTAGGTTGCCTTCCTGTTCATTGGTCCTTACCTCCTGCTAGAGGTACAACGACAACGACAGAATTGTATCACACATTACTACAACGGGTCTGTTCTCCTGACGATAAGGCATAATCAAGCGGCATTGGCCGCGCTGCCGACGGGAACCGCCATCTGCGGCCCGCTACCGAGTTTCTACAGAGATCAGACCGTCAGCCCCCGTCAGGAACAGTATCATTAGTATTGTGGAGGATGCCGAAGGACAGCGAAGGCCGGCGGGAGAAGGCTACTCTTCCGAAGAACTTGCGGAGAGGCTGCGAGAGGCGGTTTCCCGTCCGTTCCCGGGCTGGCAAGAGGTGTACGAGGGTTTTTCGCCGGTGGACATCGAGACCGGAGAGCGCCGTTCCAGGGTACCATCGCCGGATGTTGTTTCGCGGCGGGCGGCCGTGCTCGTGCCCGTGCTCATGGAGCCTGGCGGGGCGCGGCTCGTATACACGGTGAGGAAGGCGCACCTGAACGATCACGCCGGTCAGATCTCCTTTCCCGGCGGTGGTCACGAGCCGGACGACGATTCGCTGCTGGCTACCGCTTTGCGCGAGGCGGAAGAGGAGATAGAGCTGAGGCCGGGCCTCGTGGAGGTGATCGGGGAGCTGGAAGAGATGTACATCCAGCCGTCCAACTTCCGGGTGAGCCCGTTCGTCGGCCTCCTGCCACCTGGGGCGGAGTTGGTCCTCGACCCCGAGGAGGTGGAGGAGATCTTCACCGTACCCCTGGAATACTTGATGGCCCCCGACACTCTTCGGAAGGTGATCTGGAATCGGGAAGGCCGCAAGTACGAAGTGCCGGTCTTCGCCGTCGAGCCGGACTCCGGGGCGCGGCGTGAGATCTGGGGCGCCACCGCCGCCATGACCGGTGTTCTCCTTGCTCGTCTGGGATGGAGTCCGGCGGGCATTATGGGATCGAAGAATTGAACAAGACCGAGAGATAGGGGAGGCGCGGCATGGAGTGTCCGGTCTGCGGCAACGCGACGACCACCAGAACCAATGGCGGGATCACCGTTGACGTGTGTGCGGGGGGATGCGGCGGCATCTGGCTCGACCGCTACGAGCTGATGCGGGTGGACGAATCCCACGAGTCGGCGGGAGAAAGCCTCCTCGAAGTCGAGCGCGACGAGAATCTGGACGTTGACCTGAGCCAACGCCTCCACTGCCCGAAGTGCCGCGACGTGGTGATGATGCGCCACTTCTTCAGCGTCAAACGGAAGGTCGTCGTGGACGAGTGCCCTAACTGCGGCGGCCACTGGCTCGATCCCGGCGAGCTGAGGACCATTAGAACCGAGTACGCCACCGAGGGAGACCGCAAACAGGCCGCCTCCGAATACTTCTCCGAGGTCTTCGGCCCCGAACTCGCCGCCGCGCACGCGAAATCTCAGGAAGAACTAGCGCGGGCGCAGAGGATCGCCCATGCCTTCCGCTTTATCTGCCCGAGCTACTACATCCCCGGCAAGCAGGACTGGGGAGCTTTCTAGCCCTCCCGGTTGCATAGCGGGCTATCCGGCCATCGGCGGCCTGCTGGCGACTTTAGGCTGGTACTATCCGTTCGCCCTGGCGTTCATCGCCGTCCCGATTAGCTTTCTGGTCCTCTACTCGCTGCGCAACCCGGAGCCGCACAACGACCAGGGCTTGAAGGACTACTTCGGAAGCGTGTGGTCGAACCTGAAGAGCCGGGAGGTCTTCGGGCTGCTCGGCGTCTCTCTGTGCACGTTCATCATCCTGTTCGGGCCCCAGATCACCTACCTCCCCATCCTGATGGACGTGCGTTTCGGGGCTCCGCCGTACGTGATCGGGGGCATCCTCTCCTGCGCCTCGCTGACCACAGCCCTCACGTCATCCCAACTCGGCCGCCTGACGGGCCGCTTCCCCGAGAGGCTCCTGCTGAAAAGCGCTTTTGTCATCTACGTCGTGGCGCTCGTTCTGGTCCCGTTCGCCCCAAACGTGTGGCTCCTGATCCTACCGGCCGTCCTCTTCGGCGCCGCCCAGAGCCTGAACCTGCCCAACGTGTTCTCCCTCCTCAGCTCCCACGCCCCGGCCGAGAACCGCAGTGCCTTCATGTCCGTCAACGGCATGACCCTCCGCACCGGCCAGACCCTCGGCCCCCTCCTCATGGCCGCGACCTCCGGCCTCGTCGGTCTCACGGGCGCCTTCCTCGCCGCCGCAACCCTCGCCGCCATTACCTTCTTGCTCGTTCTATTCCTGATTCGATAACAATGAGAGATTCCCTGTCTCAGCAGACAGCGGCACTTGGCGGTTCATTAGAGTATCCGCTAACCTAACATTCTCAGGTATAAGCAGAAGGTGAATTGGAGAACGTGTTACCAGACAAACAGACTGTTCAAGCAAAGAACATCATAGATGCGCTGACCGAAAGTAAGCCGACTAAACCAGTCTATACCCTGCGCAACGCCCGCATTGAGGGCAAACTCAACCTGAGGCACTGTACAGTTTTTGTCGCTGTAGACATGCAGGATTGCGAGTTCTTAGACGAAGTCGACCTTAGATACTGCGAGTTTATGCAGACAGTGGATTTCGCTGGATGTATTTTTCGCAAGGAGTTCAATAGTGGGGACGTAGTCGAGGCTCACACTGTTTACTGGAAGGATCTTAGCTTACGTTTTAACCAAGAGGGGCTTTGCGATGGAGATAAAGCCCATCGCAAAGCCCCTCGCTTTCGCCCTCTTCGCAGACTCAGGCAGCCTTTTTGAGCGCCGGGTAGCGCTTGGCCCTGCCAGAGAGCCGGCCTTTGGGCCGCCCCGGGGACCTGCCGCAGGGTTTCGGCGGCTTGGCGGGTGTGCCGAGGTGCGCCAAAAGCGCCGAAACTACGCGGTGAACCCGGATCGGCGTCAGGCGGCCGGTCTCATAGCGGCGCTCCCAGGGTAGCCTCAGGTCAGCAACGCACGTGCGCGCCAGCCTAAGCTCTGAGCTGGGTGAAAGCGGCCAAAACCAGCCACCACCAGCCACGTCCACCGGTCGGCCTGCTCGGGATGGCGCACCCTAGGCGTTGTCCATCCCAGGGTCTGCTTGAGAAAGCGGAAGGTATGCTCCAGGTCGAAGCGCCTAACATAAGTGCGCCAGAGGAGTTCCAAATCCGGTGCCATCCCCTCCGGACCATGCCACCACATCCACAGCACGCGCGGCTCTCGTCGTCTCTCCCCGCGAGGCAATCGTTCGACCTCCACCAGGATGAGCGTCCCGACCACTATGAGCAAAGGCCCGCGGCTACCCCTTCCTTCGTGGGCCCGCACCTTCGGGTGCAACTTCGCCCAGGCGCGCACGCGCACCGACCCGTAGCCGGCGTCCTCGCATATGTACTCTGTGGAAGGTTCGGGCCAGGTGCTTGGGTCCTTGCACTTCATCTTCGGGCCGTGGCGACACGGCCGTCCGGTGGGGGCGGGTGGGCCGGCTAGGCTCGGGTCGGCACGGAAGCAGCGACCCGCTCGCAAACGGATGAGGATCTGGCACCGACTCCCCTCAAGGCCTTGCTGG
>JACCTS010000067.1 GCA_013812245.1 Rubrobacter sp. | reverse complement strand
TGCCTGGGTCTGAGTCAGGGTAGTTCTCCAGAGCGGCGTTGAGGTTGGTAATGTAGGTATTGTGGTGTTTTTCGTGGTGGAGGTGCATGGTCTGTTCGTCGATGGTGGGTTCGAGGGCGTCGTAGCCATATGGCAGGTCTGGCAGTTCGTATGCCACGTTATCTCCTCTCCTGGTTTTTCATTCCGCCTTACTGTTTACCCAGAAGGGCCGTTTTATAACGTTCTTCGTATGTGCTCCGCCTGTGGTCCGCGCGTGAGCGGGGTTGGCGGGGTCTGTAGAATGGCCGGGTGGGAACTTCTTCGGGAGCTTACGGCGGCAAACCTCCGGTGGGAGGGAACTCCGATGAGTTGCGACGCTTGCTGGGCCGGGCCGTGGCCGCAAGCTCCAACGGCATCGTCATCACCGATCCCAACCTGCCTGACGATCCGATCATCTACGTCAACCCCGCCTTCGAGAGAACGACCGGGTATTCGAGGGAGGAAGCCATCGGACGCAACTGCCGCTTCTTGCAGGGCGACGACCGCGACCAGCAGGCCGTGACAGAACTGCGCGAGTGCGTCGGGGCGGGCCAGGAGTGCCGGGTCGTGCTCAGGAACTACAGAAAAGACGGCGCCCTGTTCTGGAACGAGTTATATGTATCCCCGGTCTACGACAAGGAGGGACGGCTGACCAACTTCGTCGGGGTGCAGAACGACGTCACCGAGCGCAAGCGGATCGAGGAGGAGCGGGACCTCCTGCTCGCCAGGGAGCAGCTCGCGCGGACTGAGGCCGTGAGGGCGCGGCAGCGGCTCTCCCTGCTGGCGGCGGCGGGGCCCACACTCGCCTCCGCCTCGCTCGACCACAAGACGACGCTGCAGAAGATCTCACGCCTCGCCATCCCCGAGCTCGCCGACTGGTGCCTGGTGGATCTCATAGACGAGGACGGAGAGGTGAGCCAGGCCGCCGCAGCCCACGCCGACCCGGAGAAAGAGGATCTGCTACACGAACTCTCGGAGCATCGGCATTTCGGCGAGGAAGATCCGGAGAGCACGGCCTGGGTGCTGCGTACCGGGCGGCCCACACTGGTCCCCGAGGTCTCCGGGGCCGCCGCGGAGGAGATGGAGGACGGGAAGCACCGTCGGCTGGTCCTCGAATTGCGACCCCGCTCCGTGATAGCCGTGCCGTTGCTGGCGCGGGGCAGGACCCTCGGGGCGATGACGCTCGTCTCCTCGGACCCCGGGAGACACTACGACGAGGAGGACCTCTCGCTGGCGGAGAACCTGGCCTACCGCTGCGCCCTAGCGGTGGACAACGCGCGCCTCTACCGCGAGCGGAGCTTCATAGCCCGCACGCTGCAGCAGAGCATACTGCCCGGTATCCTGGAGGCGCCGGGGCTGGAGGTCGGAGCCGAGTACCTGCCGATGGGCGAGGAGAACGAGGTCGGCGGGGACTTCTACGACCTGATCGAGGTCAAAGACGGAGGGCGTTTGGCCGTGATCGGGGACGTCCGCGGCAAGGGACCCGTGGCCGCGGCGGTGACGGCCCTCGCCCGCTACACCATCCGGGCCGTGGCCCTCGGCAGCGACTCTCCCTCTGCCGTCCTCGCGTCTCTCAACGAGGCGATGCTGCGTCAGCTCTCGGACTATCAGTTCTGCACCGCCGCCTGCATCCGCCTGCGCTCCGAAGCCGGCGGCCTGGACCTGACCGTGGCCCGCGGTGGGCACCCCGCGCCGCTCCTCCTGCGCGTCGGTGGCTCCGTGGAGGAGTTCGGGTGCCCCGGCAAAGCCCTCGGCGTGTTCCCCGACGCCGGCCTCGATGAGAGCTCAGGCCGCCTCGAACCCGGCGACGCCCTCGTCCTCTACACCGACGGCGTCATCGAAGCCAGGGCCCCTGACGGCACGCTGTTCGGGGGAGACCGTCTCGTCTCCGTCCTGAACGCCCTCGGTAGCCTCGACGCTTCATACATCGCCCAGAAGGTCAAAGATGCTGCGCTGGAGTTCCAGGAGGGGACTCAGCACGACGACCTCGCCATCTTCGTGTTGCGCGTCCCGGAGTAGCATTTCGGCCGGTCAGCTCTCTTGTTTGGTCGAGTGCGCTCTCAGTACGGCGAGGGCGACGAGACCGGCTGCTGCGAGCGCAGCGGCGGCGAGTTGGATGGTCCATATGGCGTCCGGGAGGCGGGCCTGGAGGAGGGTGCCGCCGACGATGGGGCTCACGCCGCAGGCCGCGCCGAAGCACGCGCCGAACAGGGCCAGGTATGTCCCTCGCAGCCGGACGGGGGA
>JACCTS010000120.1 GCA_013812245.1 Rubrobacter sp. | reverse complement strand
GCCTGCGCCCCGTAGTCCGTCGTGTAGGTCGTGGCGAAGTTCGGTATGACCACGGTCACGGGGTAGTGGGCCGCGTCGAAGATGAACGTGTTGGCGAACAGGAACTCGTTCCACGCGTGGATGAACGTCAGGATCGCCGTGGTGAACACCCCCGGTGCGGCGAGCGGTACGATCACCTTGCGGAACGCCTGTATCGTCGTCGCCCCGTCCACCTTCGCGGCCTCTTCGAGGTCGCGGGGAAGTTCCCTGAAGAAGGCGACCAGGATCCAGATCGTCAGCGGCAGCGCGAAGACGACGTCGGGGATGATCATGGCCCAGTAGGTGTTTATGATCCCTACCGCCGAGAACTGGATGAACAGCGGGGCTATGATCGCCACGGCCGGGAAGAAGCTGATCGCGAGGATGAGCGTCATTATCGAGCCCTTGAAGCGGAAGCGGAGCCTCGCTATCGCGTAGGCGCAGATCGAGCCGAAGAACAGGCAGATCACCGTCGTTACCCCGGCGACGATCACGCTGTTTTGCAGCGCCTGGATAAAGTCAGGGTTGCCGAAGACGGTCCCGTAGCTGGTGGCGACCGGCGGCGCGGTGAGCGTGACCGCGGGTGAGGTCAGCAGGTTGCTCTTGGTCACGATGCTCATTCTGAAGACCCACAAAAGCGGGAAGAGGCTCACGAGCACGAAGAGCACCAGGAACACGTAGAACAGGGCCGTATTCAGGGAGCCGCGACCCGTCGCCCCCTTAGTGGTAGTTGCGCTAGCCATCCTCTACTCCTCCGCCGAGGTCTGCATACCGAAGACCTTGATAAAGATCAGGGCGATCAAGAACGCCGTCACGAAGATGAAGACCGAGGCCGCGTTCCCCTGCGCGAACAGGAGCTGGCTGACCCTCACGCTCTTGAACACGAACGTGCTAAGGGATTCGAGCTGCTGGCCGCTCATCACCCAGAACAGGTCGTAGACCCGGTAGGCGTCGAGCGTGCGGAACAGGACCGCGACCAGGATCGTGCCCTTGAGCAGCGGCATCGTGATGCGGAAGAAACGCTGCATCACGTTCGCCCCGTCCACGCGCGCCGCCTCGTAGACATCGCCGGGGATGGTCTGAAGTCCCGCGAGGAGGAGGAGCGCCATGAAAGGCGTCGTCTTCCAGACATCGACGAAGATCGCCCCGAGGAGCAGCAGCGTCGTGTCCGAGAGTATAGGTTCGCTGATCAGGCCGATGCCGTTGGCCACCTCGTTGATGACACCGATCTGGTCCTGGAACATCAGGCGCCACATCACCGCGGAGATGACCGTCGGGAAGGCCCACGGCACCAGGACCGCGGCCCGCACGAGGCCGCGCCCCCGGAAGGCCCTGTTGATCGCGAGCGCGATGCCAAGCCCGATGATGAACTCGAGGACCACGCTCGCAACCGTGAAGATCACGGTGTTCTTCAGGCCCTCCCAGAAGTCCTCGTTCTGGAACAGCTCAATGTAGTTCTCCGCCCCGACGAACGAGCCGAAGCCGGTGATGGTCGAGCTGGTAACGCTCAGCAGGACGGAGTACATGATCGGGAAGAAGGCTATGGCCAAAATGATGATCAGCGCAGGCAGGATCATGTAGTAGGCCGTGCGCCGCTCGGCGTTGCCGAACTCCTCCTTGATCCAACTGCCCCGCCGCTTCTTCTGTCCCGTGGCGCTCGTCACACCTCACCTCTCTCTCTTCGGCCCCCGGCGGTCGCCCGCCGGGGATTTCGCCCTGGGATTACCCTGAACCTACGATCCCGCCTGCGCAATCTCTGTCAGGCTCTCCTGCAGCGACTTGACGGCCTCTTCCGGGGAGACTTCGCCCTTGAGGGAGGCGTTGAACTGCTCGGCCATCTCCAGGGACATATCCGAGTAGTAAGGTGAGACTGGGCGCGAACGGGCGTTCTTGAGCGCCTCCTCGCCCAGCGCGACCACAGGCACCTTCTCTTTTATCTCCGCGTCGGAGTAGAGGGAGGTCCGGGTCGGCAGGAGCGTGGCCTCCAGGGTCCGGATCCTCTGGCTCTCCTCGCTGGTCATGAACTTGACGAACTCCCAGGCCTCCTCCTGCTTCTCCGAGGCAGCGTTGATGAGCATGTTCCACCCGCCGATCGCGCTGGCGAGCTGGTTCTCTCCTTCGGCCAGCGGCAGCGGCGCGATGCCGATCTGCTCCGGTGTCACATCCGGATAATCCTCCGTGCCGGCGAGCGCGTACATGTAAGGCCAGTTTCGGGCGAAGGCCGCGTCCCCGTTCAGAAAGGCCGGGTCGGTTTCTGTCTCCGTGTAGTTGGCGACGGCCTTCGTCGTTGCGCCACTCGTTATCATGCCGTGCTCTGTGGCCAGGCCCGCGGCCGCCTCGGGACTGTCTACGACGACCTTGCTCGGGTCGTCTGGGTCGAGAATGTCGCCGCCGTGGGTCCAGATGTACTCAAGACCGTTGACCACCCCGCCCTCGTACTGGGAGCCCTGGAAGACTAAGCCGCTCTTCAGGCCCTCGTCCTGCTTGACCTTGTTGGCCATCTCCTGGAGTTCCGTCCACGTCTTGGGTGGCTCTGAGAAGCCGGACTTCTCTAACAGATCCTGGCGGTAGTATAGGAGGCCAGCGTCCGTGTACCACGGCACCCCGTAGATCTTGTTCTCGTACATGAGGGACTGCACGGGCCCTTGGAGGAAGTTTTTCTGCTCGCTTTCGGGGAATTTGTCGGAGACGTCGAGCAGCCAGCCGTTTGCGGCGAACTGGGCGGGCCAGATCACGTCCGAACCCATCACGTCTATGTCGCTGCTGCCTGCCTGGAACTGGGTTCTTAGCTTGTCGAAGTACTGGTCCGTGGCGGTCGGCATCTCCCTGTACTGGACCTTGAAGTCCTTGCTCTGCTTGTTGAACTTGTCGATAAGGCTCTGAAGTGTCCCGCTGGCGTCAGTCCCCATGGCGAAGACCAGGTCGCCGGAGCCGCTGTCGCCCCCGCCGCAGCCCGCGGTGCCCAGGAGGGCCGCCCCGGCGAGACCAGCGCCACCGAGCTTCAGGAAGTCCCTCCGGTTTAGCCTTCTCCCTCCGACGTTCCGGGTGATTTCTCTGTTCGTCAACGTATCGCGTTCCTTTCTACGACGACGCATCGTCGGTAGCCCTGTAACCGTGCTTGTGCGGCGTTCGTCTCCATGGTAGCCGTCGGGGCGGATCCCGGGCGTCTCGGCCTGGTCCGCACCTGGCACTGTCGCAACTCCTTTCTACAAGATCGACTGTTCGGTCTCCGGATCGAAGATCCGTATCCTGCTCGAGTCGACCACCAGGCGTATCGTCTGGCCCTCACGCGCCGTGCTCTCCGGCGCGACGCGGGCGACCATAAGGTTACCGCCGACGTCCTCGGCCGACCCTCCCATGGTGTCCTGCTCGGCACCACCGTCGGCGTCTTCGGTCATCTCGGAGAGGCTCGTCAGGCGAACGGCCTGCTCCCTGGGCGGCTCGAAGTAGACGTACTTCTCGGACCCCATGCTCTCTATGACCTGCGCCTCGACATCCAAGCAGCTAGAGCCCTCAGGCCCGCCGATGGCCTCTGCCGCCTCGGTCTCGGCATCTTCCATGTGCTCGGGGCGGACGCCGAGAACTATCTCGCCAACGTATTCCCCAAGGTCCTGGCCTCTTCTCTCCTTGACCTCTCCGACCACCTCGCGGCTCAGAGGTATACGTGTGCCGCCGAAGGTGACCACGTAGCCGCCGTTGTCTCTCTCCAGGCGCGCCCGGAGGAAGTTCATCGCCGGGGAGCCTATAAAGCCCGCCACGAAGACGTTGTTCGGATGGTCGTACATCTGCTGCGGCGAGTCCACCTGCTGGACGATGCCGTCTTTGAGGACCACGATCCTGTCGGCCATCGTCATGGCCTCCGTTTGGTCGTGGGTGACATAGATGGTCGTGGTGCCGATGCGGTTGTGGAGCTTGGCGATCTCCGTCCTCATCTGAACCCTGAGCTTGGCGTCCAGGTTGCTGAGGGGCTCGTCCATGAGGAAGGCCTTCGGCTCCCGCACGATGGCCCGCCCGAGCGCCACCCGCTGGCGCTGTCCGCCGGAGAGGGCCTTGGGCTTCCTGTCGAGGAAGTTCTCGATGGAGAGGATGCGCGCGGCTTCTTCGACCCTGCGGTTGATGTCGGCCTTGTCCATCTTGCGGAGCTTGAGGGCGAAGCCCATGTTATCCCGCACGTTCATGTGCGGGTAGAGCGCGTAGTTCTGGAAGACCATCGCTATGTCTCGCTCGCGGGGCGGCAGGTCGTTTACGACCCGGTCCCCGATAAATACCTTGCCGCCGCTTATGTCTTCGAGGCCCGCGATCATGCGCAGGGCTGTGGACTTGCCACACCCCGAAGGCCCGACGAATACCACGAACTCCCCATCGGGAATGTCGAGGTTCATCTTGTCTACGGCGGTTACGTCACCACCGTAGATTTTGGTGACCTCTTCCATGGTCACTTCGGCCATACCATCTCCTCCTCCCGCACTTATGGAAAGGATCTACGCCCGGAGTTCCCTGACGCTCGCGGACGGCTTCACCCCTATCTGTGGCCGCATTCTACCTAATAACCATGCCCCGCGCGAAACCGTAAGTTTCTTTGACCTCGATCAGACGCCCAACGGAACGCCGCACTTTCTCTTCCGGTATCTCCCCGGACTCCACCGCCGCCACCACGGCGTCATAGGCGTCGGCCTGCTGCTGCGGCGGGCTGGAGACAACGAGCAGGTCCGCACCGGCCTTTACGGCCTTCACCGCCGCCCGCTCCGGCGTTCCCCCGCCGGACGCCCCGGCCATCGCGAGGTCGTCCGTGACGACCACCCCGTCGAACCCGAGCTCCTCCCGTAAAAAGCCCATCCATTCGGGTGAGAGGCTGGCGGGCCTCTCCGCGTCCACGGCCGGATAGAGCAGGTGCCCGGCCATCACCATCGGCACGCCGCTCTCCACCGCCGCCCGGAACGGCGGCAGGTCGTGGGATCGCAGGGTCTCCATGTCGTGGTTCACGACGGGCAATCTTTTGTGCGAGTCGGCGACGGCCGGCCCATGGTTCGGGAAGTGCTTGGCCGCCGAGACGATCCCGGCCCCCTCGAACCCCTCCACTGCCGCCGCCCCCATTCTGGAGACTAGCTCCGGGTCCTCCCCGTAAGAGCGGTTGCCGATGGCGGCCCCGAAGCCCGTGTCCACCACCGGGGCGAAGTTCGTGTTGACCCCGGCCCGCAAGAGCTGCTTCCCGATCTCCTCGGCCACCGCCCTCGCCTCCGCCGGGTCTCCCCTGCTCCCGACCTCCGCCGCAGCCGGCTGCGGC
>JACCTS010000586.1 GCA_013812245.1 Rubrobacter sp. | reverse complement strand
GTTGGGGCCATGCTACTCCTTGTTGCAGGAGCCACCACATTCGCAGCGGGATTGCCGGAGGAGACGCGGTTCGAGATGGGGTCCTACGCGGATGCCGGTGGCATCGTCGGGAGCGGCTTGTACGAGGCCGTCTATCTGGCTGGCGGAACGGTGGGCGCCGCGCTCGCGCTGGTGGTTCTTTACGCGCTCGGACTATCATTATTCACCGGAATATCGCTTCAGGTGGCGTTCAAAGCGGCAGGCTCGGCAGTTGGCTCAGTGACCGGCCGCTCACGCGAACTCTGGCAAGCGTGGCGTTCGCGCGAGAAGCCTGCTGAGAAAGACGAAAGCCGGAAACCTTCACGGCGGGAGCGGAGGCAGGAACGTGAGCCTTTCGAGGAGACGGGTCTCTCGGAGGAGAGTGGCCTGGAGGAGCCCCCACCCATCGAAGTCCATGACCAGGACTGGCGGCCCGGTGAGGAGTTCGAGGTCGTGCTGCCGGAGAGCCGGGGTGTGGGTTTCGAAGAGAAACGGGATATACCTTCTGGAGAGTACGTGCCGCCGCCGATCTCCATGCTGAAATCCGGCAGCGGTGACCCGGAACACGACGCCGAGGGGACCAGCCGCAGGCTCACGCGGGCGCTGGCGGATTTCGGGGTCGAGGCGCAGGTCATACGGGCGGTCGTGGGGCCGCGGGTGACCCGCTATGAGCTCCGGATCGGGGCCGGTGTGAAGGTCGGAAAGGTCAGGAATTTGCAGCAGGACATCGCCTACGCGCTGGCGGCCACCGAGGTACGGATTCTCGCCCCGATCCCCGGCAAGAGCGCCGTCGGCGTCGAGGTGCCGAACACGAAGGCGGCCATCGTCACTCTAGGTGATGTGTTCCGGGAGTATCCGCACGGCAACGACTGGACACTGCCCGTGGGGCTTGGAAAGGACATCTCCGGACGGGCTGTGTTCCTGGATCTGGCGGAGATGCCGCACCTGCTCGTCGCCGGGACCACCGGTGCCGGCAAGAGCGTGATGTTGAACGGCCTGCTCACCTCACTTCTGCTCACCACGGATCCCCGGCGCGTCAAGATGGTCCTCATAGACCCCAAGCGGGTCGAACTCTCCCAGTTCGGAAGGGTTCCGCACCTCATAACCCCTGTCGTTACCGACGTGAAGAAGGCGGCTAACGCGCTGCTCTGGGCCGTGGCGGAGATGGAGCGCCGCTACGAAGTTTTGGAGCGGATGGGGACGCGTTCTCTGGAGGGATACAACGACCGGGCGGAGACGCCGATGCCATACGTGGTCATCGTTATAGACGAGCTTGCTGACCTCATGATGCAGGCGGCGTCCAAGGTCGAGGACTCCATCATCCGGTTGGCCCAGAAAGCGCGGGCTGTTGGCATACATCTCGTGGTGGCGACGCAGCGGCCTTCGGTGGATGTGATCACCGGCATGATCAAAGCCAACATCCCCAGCCGTATCGCCTTCGCCGTCTCCAGCCAGGTGGATTCACGCGTGATCATGGACACCCCGGGCGCCGAAGCCCTGCTCGGCATGGGCGACATGCTCTACAAACCTGTCTCCGCCATGCGGCCCTCGCGCGTGCAGGGCGCTTTCATCTCCGAAGGCGAGGTGGGGGAGGTCGTCACGGCGAGCGCGGCGTCGGCCTCCGGCGACGCATCTCCCAGCTTCGTCGAAGAGGTGACTCAGCCCAAGGAGGATCCGAAACGGGCCGAGGAACCGGAGGACGACCTGCTGCCGGATGCGGCCAGCTTCGTGGTCTCCACGCAGCAGGCGTCGGTGAGCGCGGTGCAGCGGCGTTTCAGGGTCGGGTACTCTCGGGCGGGCCGGATCATCGACGCGCTGGAGCGCAGGGGTGTGGTCGGTCCATACGAGGGGTCCAAGAGCCGGTCGGTCGTGGCTTCGGAGTTGGATCTTCCCCGAATCTTCGAGCAGGACGTTGCGGATGAGGAGGCAGCCTCAGATTCACTCGACCTGCGGCTGAATGATGGCTGGTAGGGTGTCTATGATAGGCTTTCGACGCATATGAGCGACGAGGAACAGACTTCTTTTATCCCGGAAGAGGGACGCAAGATCGGCCCCGCGCTGGAGAGGGCCCGCACCGACAGAGGACTCTCCCTGGAGGACGTGGAACAGGCGACCAAGATCCGCAAGCGTTACCTGGTGGGTCTTGAGCGCGAGGACTACGGTATGCTGCCGGATGCGGTCTACGTCCAGGGGTTCCTCAAGACCTACGCCAACTACCTGGGTCTCGATGGGGACGAGATGTCGCAGGAATTCCGGAGCCGCCGGAGGCCGCGCCGGGAGCGCCAACTCAACTACGGACAACCTCAGCGGAGCGACTTCGACCAGCCCCTGATCAACCCTGGCGGCGTCACCGGGGCGCGCCGGCGAAGGGTGTCGGGCGGGACCATTATCACGATCATGGTGGCCGTCCTGGTTCTCGCCCTGATTATCGGGGGTCTGTATTTCATCGGCCGGGGTTCCCAAGCCTTCTCGGAGACCAACTCTTCGGGATCTGCACGGACGTCTATCGATGGCAACAATGGCCAGGGAGGGCCATCTACAGGCAACGAATCTCCGGATAAAACCACCGATCAAAAGGCGGACCCTGACGCGAAGTCCGCACGGGAGCCCGTGCCGGAGACTACGTCCGAGGCGCCCGCCCCCGATACCTTGCGGGCGGCGGTGCATGTCGAAGAGCGGCCATCGTGGCTGGAGATCCGGGCCGACGGAAGGACTTCTTTCGCCCAAATCGCCGAGCCGGGTTTCTCGGAGACGTTCGAGGCGAGGCGGGAGTTGAGCGTCACTACGGGTGACGCCGGAGCCGTGAGCGTATCGGTAAATGGACAGGACGTTGGCGTGCTCGGCGAGAGCGGACAGGTACTGACCCGGGACTGGACCCTCAAGACGAGCGGCTGACCCAGCTCTTTCTTCTTCTATATCCGCATCTTTTGGGGTGTTGGGAGCGGTCGTTGCCCCGGTATAATGAGGCAGGAGAGATAACCTCGAGATGCAGGCGGTCTGAAATCAAACAGCCGCTGTTTGGAGGATGCATTGGATAAGAGCAAAGCGATGGGCGCGGCCGTTTCTCAGATCGAGAAGCAGTTCGGCAAGGGTTCGATCATGCGCATGGGAGACAGGGAACTGCGAAGGATACCCTCGATCCCAACAGGCGCCCTGGCCCTGGACCTGGCCCTCGGCGTCGGCGGGGTTCCCCGCGGACGAATCGTGGAGATATACGGCCCCGAATCCAGCGGCAAGACTACCGTGGCCCTGCACATCATCGCCGAGGCCCAGAAGGCCGGCGGACTGGCCGCTTTCATAGACGCCGAGCACGCCCTCGACCCAACCTACGCCAAGGCCCTCGGCGTGGACCTGGACAATCTGTACTTCAGCCAGCCGGATTCCGGCGAGCAGGGGCTCGAGATCGCCGATACCCTCATACGCTCCGGTGCGGTCGACGTGGTGGTCATAGACTCCGTCGCCGCGCTCGTCCCAAGGGCTGAGATCGAAGGCGAGATGGGCGACTCGCACGTGGGGCTCCAGGCCCGCCTGATGAGCCAGGCCCTGAGAAAACTCTCCGGGTCGCTGTCGCGTTCCGGCACCACCGCCATCTTCATCAACCAGCTCCGCGAGAAGATCGGGGTGATGTTCGGCTCCCCTGAGACGACTCCGGGTGGCCGTGCCCTGAAGTTCTACTCCAGCGTCAGGCTGGACATCCGACGTATCGGGGCGCTCAAAGCTGGGACCGAAACCGTGGGCAACCAGACGAAGGTGACGGTTCGCAAGAACAAGGTTGCGCCGCCGTTCAAGGAGGTCTTCTTCGACATTATGTACGGAGAGGGTATCTCCAAAGAGGGGAGCTTGCTGGACATCGGCATCGCCCAGAGCGTGGTCCAGAAGTCGGGGGCGTGGTTCGCCTACGGCGACGAGCGTCTCGGGCAGGGCCGGGAGAACGCCAAGCAGTTCCTCAAGGACAACGACGGCGTCCGCGAGCGCGTCCTCGTCGACATCTACGAGAAGCTCGGCCTTGACAGGTCGGGCGCTCCGATCGAGGCTCCTTCCGATGACGACTTATCCGCCGATGATGTGCCTGTACCCCCGGAGGGCATCTCTGGGAGCCCCAACGGCGAGCCAGCCGGTCGCGCGCTCTAGGCGCTTTCTTTCAGGTGTGGCCAGCGAGACCGGCTCCGGTAGAGCGTGCCCCGGGTAACCGGCATACGGGAGCGCCAGGGGCGTGCCAGGGTCTTTGTCGAGGGCGAGCTCTGGGCGGAGATAGACGCCGGGGTGGCGGCGGAGCGCGGTCTCTACAAGGGGGCTACGCTTTCCGATGGGGAACTCGAGGAAGCCAGGATCGCCGGCGAGCGGGCGCTCGCGATGGGCCGGGCTTTGAATTTGCTCGGATATCGCGCTCGTTCGGAAGGCGAGATCCGGGATCGCCTCAGACGTAGGGAATTCGGAGAGGAGACCATCCAGTCGGTCGTGGATCGTCTCCGGGAACTGGGGTACGTGGATGACGAGGAGTTCGCTCGCAACGTCGCCAGGCAACGGGCACGCAAATACGGTCCCCGACGGGTCACGGCGGATCTCCGCAAGAGCGGCGTGAACCCCGAAACGGCTCAGAGAGCCGTGGAAGAAGAGTTCGCGGACCATTCCGAGCTTGACGATGCTTTATCCGCGGCATCGCGGCGTTATAATACGGGAGGGTCCGACGCAGAAGCGCGCCGGGTCTACGGCTTTCTGACACGCCGAGGCTACTCGGCGGATGTTTGCGCAGAGGTCGCCCGTAGGTATCGGGAGGCCGGGTCGCCGGAAGCCGGTGAATAGTCGGACACTATGATCCGGCCGCCGCAAGGGCGGCCTTGTTGGAGGAAAACTCGTGACTTACCTTTTACTGGTCCTGGGACTGGCCGCCGGGCTCATCCTCGGCGCCCTCCTGGGATACTTCGTCTACAAGCGGAACGTGGCATCCCGCCAGGCTGGAGCCCGGACTGACGCCGATTCCATCATCGAGGATGCCAAACGCGCCGCCGACTCGTCCCGGCGCGAATCCGAGCTGGCCGCCAAAGAGGCAGCTCTACGGATAAAAGATGAAGCTGAAGCCGAGGTGCGTGCCCGGCGGGCTGAGGTCGCCCGCGTCGAGGAGCGCCTGGACAACCGCGACACAGCCCTCGACCGGCGCGACGGGGAACTCGACGAACGCCGGCGCAGGATCTCGGAGGCCGAGGATAAACTCCGGTTGGCAGAAGAAGACCTCAAGTCCCGCGAGGCGGATCACGTCCGGGCGCTGGAGGAGATCGCCGGCCTCACCCGTGCGGAGGCGGAGAGCAGGTTGTTCTCCAGCCTTGAGACCGAGTTGGAAGACCGCCTCGGGCGACTCGTGCGCGACCGGACGATGGAGGCCGAGGAGCGGGCCGACGCGGAAGCGCGCAGGATTGTCTCCACCACCATGGAGCGACTGGCCTCAGACCTCACCGCGGAGTCCACCGTCAAGGCCGTCGCGCTGCCTTCCGACGACATGAAGGGCCGCGTTATAGGCCGCGAGGGCCGGAACATCAGGGCGTTCGAGGCGGCGACAGGGGTGGACGTGATCATCGACGATACCCCGGAGACGGTCGTGCTCTCCAGCTTCGACCCGGTGCGGCGTGAGGTGGCGCGTGTCTCGATGGGTCGGCTTGTGCAGGACGGGCGCATCCATCCGGGGCGCATCGAGCAGATCGTCTCCAAGGCCCGCAAAGACACCGAGAAGGAAATGAAGGCCGCCGGGCGCCAGGCGCTCTACGACGCCAACATCTCCGGCGGCATGCACGGAGACCTGATACGGCTCCTCGGCGCCCTGAAGTACCGCACCTCATACGGCCAGAACGTTCTCGCCCACTCGGTCGAAGTCGCCAACCTGTGCGGCATGATGGCCCAGGAACTCGGGGCCAACGTGAAGCTTGCGCGACGTGGCGCTCTCCTCCACGACGTTGGCAAGGCTATAGACCACGAGGTCGAGGGGACTCACGCGCTCATCGGCGGGCGTTTCGCCAAGAAGAGCGGCGAGTCCGACGACGTGGTCCGGGCGATCTCCGCCCACCACCACGAGATCGAGATGGAGACCGTGGAGGACGTGCTGGTCGCGACCGCCGACGCAGTCTCCGCCGCCCGTCCCGGCGCTCGCCGCGAGACTACCGAGAAGTACATCGAGCGTCTGCGGTCCCTGGAGGATATAGCCCTCGGCCACCGCGGCGTGGACAAGGCGTACGCTATTCAGGCCGGACGTGAGGTTCGGGTGATGGTACAGCCTTCGGAGGTCGACGACCGCATCGCCGCCAAGCTGGCCCTGGATATCTCCAAGCAGATCGAACACGACCTCGAGTACCCTGGCCAGATTAAGGTCACCGTAATTCGTGAGAGCCGCGTGAGCGAGGTCGCCCGGTAGCCTGGATATCTCGTAGAGTTCTCAACGAACCTCTGTAGGAGAGTACGCCATGTCTGAGGGGCCGTACCGGGATCTTGGCTCCGGTTTCGCCCGCCTGACGGGCGTGGAAGGCTCGCGCCGCGGCCCCTCTCGTATCAACAGCGTCGAGGACGCCCTGCGCGAGCTCGTCCGCAACGCCCGCGATGCCGGAGCCCGCAACGTTTACGTCGCCTCCGTCCTGAAGGGTCGTCGTTTCAGGAATCTCACCGTCCTGGACGACGGACGCGGCATTCCTGAAACCCACCGGAACCTCGTCTTCGAGCCTGGCGTCACCACGCGTCACCTCGCGCCCGTCTCGGACTCGGGCTCCACGCCCCATGGCGCGCCTCACGGCGCCGGCCTTTCGCTGTACCACATCCGGCGCGTTGCCTTGGAGGCCGATGTCGTCTCCGCGGCCTCGCCGACCGCCATCCGCGTGGTCCTCGATACCCGCATACTCCCGGAACGCACACTACAGTCCGGCTCCCGGCCCTCGAGATCCAACCTCCACGCCACCCTCCGCGCTTTCCTGGAACAAACCCCGCCCGGCGCCAATCCTCCAATAAACGTCTACCTCGCGTCCCCGGCCCGCATCCTCGCCACTATCCTGTATAACCACATAATACACCCAGACTGGGTGCGGGATGGATCGGAGGGGGTGGTGGGATTTGCACGCGAGGTGGGGCTCATGGTGTCCTCCAGAACGGTGCTGAGGGTTGTGAACGGGGAGGTGTCGCCGGTGGCCGCCGTCTCGCGTGAAGCAGAGGAAGACGTTGCAGGTAAGGAAACGGTGGGCGGTGGTGGGAATCCGGGTGCGCCCTCTCTTTCGCTGGGACCGGAGGAGTTGCGTGAGATCTCCGCTATACTGAGCCGGTCTGCCGGGGCGAGCTACCTCGGGATCGGGGAGCTTGAGGTTCGGTCCCGGGCCGGAGAGATCGTCCTGAAAGCCAGGGTCTTCGAGCCGGAGGAAGAGTACGAGTGATAAAGAAGAGCGTAACCCCGCAACGTCCGATACCGCTGTTGCGCAAGGGCGGTCACGAGACTGCGGAATCCGCCCGGACGGAGGGCGCGATGGGAACAGCCTGTATCCGCACGTTCGGGTGCCAGATGAACGTCCACGACTCCGACCGGATGCGGCGCATGATCCTCGACGCCGGCTACGCCGAGGTCCACTCCTACGAGGACGCCGACGTGGTGATCCTCAACACCTGCTATGTCCGCGAGAACGCCGTCGACCGCGTCCGCGGCCACCTCGGCGAACTGGTCCGCCTCAAGCGCGAGGGACGCGTCAAGAAGGTCGCCCTCACCGGCTGCATCGGCGCCGCCGAAGAGTCGCAAGAACTGCGGGAACAGTACGGTATAGACCTCGTACTGGGTACTCATAATACCTACGAACTGGCGGAGTTCGTAGGACTGCCTACGATGAGGGAGACGTTCACGCCGGAACTGCCCGGGACAAAGGGGGCGAGCAGTGCCTTCATCACGATAATGACGGGCTGCAACTACCAGTGCAGCTACTGCATCGTGCCTTCCGTCAGGGGAAGGATGGTGTGCAGACCGCTGGAGAACGTTGTAGCCGAGGTCGAGAGGCTGGTGGCGAGCGGTACGAGTTACGTGACGTTGCTCGGTCAGACGGTGGATGCGTGGCGGGACCCGTCTGGCGACGGCAAGAAGTTCTGTGATCTCCTAGAGCAGGTGGCAGAGGTAGCGCCGAGGGTGTGGTTTACGACGAGCCATCCCTCAAACATGGAGGACAGGACGCTTCGGGCTATCGGGGAGAAACCCTCGATAGTGAAAAGGCTGCATCTGCCGGTGCAGTCGGGTTCCGACCGGATGTTGAAGATCATGCACCGCGGCTACAAGGCCGAGAGGTATCGCAGGAAGATCGAAGTGTTCCGGGAGAACGTGCCTGGAGGCACCCTGAGCACCGACATAATAGTCGGGCACCCCGGCGAGACGGCGCAGGACCACGAGGAGACCCTGAAGCTGGTCGGGGAATGCGGCTTCGACTCGGCCTACGTGTTCAAGTTCTCCCCGAGAAGGGGCACGGAGGCTGCGGATATGGGCGACGAAGTGCCGCCAGAGGTTGCGCAGCGCCGATTCATGCAGGTGCTGCGCGCGGTGGAGCGCGGAGCGTTCGAGAGGAACCAGCGCAAGATCGGGAACCTGGAAGACATCTATATTCGCCACGGCCGGTCGGAGGGTGGCAAGGCTGTTGGCGAGACGTGGAGCGGCCACGCCGTGCACGTAGCCACCGACTCACCTCCGGGCAACTATACGCGGGCCAGGATAGAGTCCGCAGGACCGCACGTGCTGTACGCGGGAGAGCCTCTCGCCTGAAGTACCGGATGCACCGCCGAACGGGGTGAAACGAAAGGCGCTCGTCGTCTGCGGCCCCACCGCCAGCGGGAAGAGCCGCCTCGCGGATGCCCTGGCCCTCCGACTCGAGGAAGCCTGCGGCTTGGCGACGACGGTGGCCGTGGACTCGATGCAGGTGTACTGCGAGATCCCCATTATCACCAACCAGGCCAGGGAGCGTCCAGCTGAGCTGGTCGGTGTGGTCTCGGTCGTGGAGGAATGGACGGTGGCGCGCCATCAGGCGGCCGCGCAGAGCATCCTCAAGAGAGCGGAGGGGCCCGTCGTGTTGGACGCCGGGACCGGCATGTACCTGAACGCGGTCTTGCTCGGTGTCCCGCTCGCGCCTCGAGTGACCCCTGAGACGCGCTCCAGGGCGGAGGATGTCGTTCGAGGCAGGGAGACGCCACCGCCCAACAGACGGCGGGCGGTGCGCGAGGAGGAACTGAGGATCTCCGGCGCGAAGCCACGGGGTTCCATCTGGGAGGGCGAGCCCGTCCTCGATGCTGTACTGGTCTACTTGCGGCCAGCGTGGGACCTTCTTCAGGATGCCATCGAGACCAGGTCCGCCGCGATAGCCGGATGCGGCCTCGAAGAGGCGAGGGTGCTCGGAGAGATGGAACGATTCGGCAGGCCGCCCAACCCTTCCGTATCTACCTCGATCGGCGTCCGCGAGCTTCGGATGCACCTCGAAGGTGAGATCACACGCCAGGAAGCCGGGCAGCGGATAGCCACCCGAACACGCCAGCTTGCCAGGCGCCAGATCCGCTGGTTCGATAAGCTCGCACAAAAGCTGGAAGGCAAAGCAAAAATCCTCATCGTTGCCTCCCCTGGTGATCCTCGTATATCGCATTATATGCATGATATAATGGAGGCATGATCGGGAAATCGGAGGAGAGAGCGGTTCTGGTAGGTGCGGGGGAGGAGCGTCACCTGAAGGAGCTTGGGAGGCTCGCGGAGACGCTCGGGGTGAGGGTCGTTGGGGTTCTGGAGCAGAACCGAAGGGACGGGAGCGGCTATCTCGGGAAGGGTAAGCGGGAAGAGTTGGCGGGACTTGCCCGTTCCACTGACGCCACCCTTGTTCTGGCCGACGACGAGTTGACGGCTTCGCAGGCCAAGGTGCTGGAGAGGGACGCCGGGGTTAGTGTTGCGGATCGGACGCAACTCATCATACGGATATTCGAGGCTCACGCGAGGGACTCCGCGAGCAAACTCCAGGTCGAGCTTGCGGAGCTGGAGTACACGCTCCCGCGGGCCCGCGGGATGTGGACGCACCTGGAGCGTCAGGAAGGCGGCGGGGGAAGCGCGGCCAGGGGCGCAACGAGGGGACCGGGCGAACAGCAGATCGAATACGACCGGCGTGTCATCCGCGAGAAGATGGGCACCATAAGGCGCAAGCTGGAGGAAGAGAAGGCAGCCCGCGAGTTACGGGGAGCCCGCCTCAAGGAAGGCTACACTCCGACCGTGGCCCTCGTCGGGTACACCAACGCCGGCAAGACGACCATCCTCAACGCCCTCAGCGGAACCAGCAGATCTACGAAAGACTGGCTCTTCGAGACGCTGGAGACCACGACCCGCCTCGTGGACGGAAAGAGCGCGAACGGCAAAGGGAGCTCGAGACCAGATTTCGTGGTCACGGATACCGTGGGGTTCATCAGGAAGCTCCCCACCCAGCTCGTAGAGTCCTTCGCATCCACCCTCGACGCCGCGAGAGACGCCGACATCATAGTCCTCTGTGCCGACGCCTCCAGCGAAGAACTGGAAGACGAAATCCGAATCGTCAAGCAAACTCTCGCCAGCGTCCTCGAAGGCGATACCTATGAAAACCCTATAATACTCTGCCTCAATAAGCGAGATCTCCTGCCAGAAAGCAAGCAAGGAGAGATTTCCAAAAACCACGCGGAAGCGATACTGGTGAGTGCCATCGGAGGCGTGGAAGGTCTACGGGAGGAAATCTACCGTAGGGTGGAATCCAGAAGGCAGAGGATGGAGCTCCTCATACCTCATTCCGAGTATGTGGCAGCCAGTAGTCTCTACGGCCTTGCCGAGATACACTCCCGCACCGAGACCACGGCGGGAGTCAGGATGGAAGTGACGCTCCCACCCTCGGCGGTCTTCAGATACGAACCATATAGAGTTGTCTGAGATCCTCAGGCTTTATCCGCCTCCCACAGAGAGGGTCGAGGCAATTTATGCAGACCTCGAATTCCCGCTGGAGAGCCCACGGAGAGACCCCTCGATACCCTATATCTACATTAACATGGTGAGTTCCCTGGACGGCAGAGTCACCGTGAACGGCAAAGCAGGGGGTATCGGCAGCCAGATAGATCGGGAGACCATGCGCATCCTTCGCTCCAAAGCCGACGCCGTGATGGTAGGAGCCGGATCTTTGAGGGCGGAGAAAATATCTCTCACATCGGAAGAACGGAGATCTCCTGAGCCACTAGCGGTGATAGTCGCCGGGGCAGGAGATCTTCCGCTGGAGGAGAACCTGCTCGATGCGGAGAAGGATCGCACGATAATCCTGGTTCCCGATTTCACGCCCAGAGAACGAAGCAACATCCTCTCATCACGAGGTCACATCATAGCCTCTCCGGCGAACCTCTCCGGCCACCCTGATCTCACAAAGGCCATCAAGCTTCTCAAACGCGACTTCCAGGTAAATACGCTCCTGGTAGAGGGTGGCCCCAGTTTGAATCACTCCCTCATATCGGATGACCTGGCCGACGAGCTCTTCCTCACACTCTCCCCGAAGCTGATCGGAGGTTCACCAGGAGAAACATCGACCATCCTTCACGGGAGCTACCTCTCCTCGAAGGAGGAGCGAAACACGTTAAACTCAGTATATATCTCGGGAGATGAGGTCTTTCTGAGATACTCGCTGGGATAGGCTATTATATAACCAGTTTCCGATAAGTGTAATTCTCGGAAATTCGCAGTAGTCGCTTACTAAAGTCAAAATAGGGGCCGGAATCTCGGTACGCCTGTTCCGGTGAACCAGCTAAAAACTTCCCTTCACACACAGCGGGCCGCCTTCTGGACAGGATCATCTGCTGACGATCTCATGCCCTCACAGTGGCTTGACCACGAAGTGCTTGCGCACGCTTACCCAGCGCCGACGCGGGTGCCCACCCTGCAAGGGTTCAAGCATCAGCAGGTTGAAATGCTAGTCTCGCGAGTCTGGCTGTTGGCGCTCCACGGAGACGACGCGCTCCGGCCTGCCATCGTTGAACTTTATGTCGCGTCTCTCATGCACCCAGATCAAGTCGCCGCGCTGAATCACTCCGCCCGTGACTATATGGAAGCCGCCTGTGTCTATATCGGACTTCACGCCTCCAGCCTCCTCTCTTGCTGTTTTGTCATGCCGCATCATAGAGGTAATGTATTATATTGATATGCTTTGGCTGCGAGTTCTTCGGCGCGGCGGATGTAGCGCATGGTGGTTTTGGGGTCTGAGTGGCCAAGAAACTGCTGGATGACAAGGAGTGGTGCTTCGTTGACGGCCATGTTGGTGCCGACGGTATGACGGATGGAGTGAGGGGAGATCGGCTTGGTGATGCCAGCGGTCCGGACGTGTTTCTTGACGATGTAGCGGATAGCGCGGGTTGTGAGGTGTTTGTCTTTGCCTTCGCGGGACGGGAAGAGCGGTTTGCGGGCGTCTGTCTGGGAGGTGAAGGTACGGCCGGAGAGGAGAACGTATCGTTGTACCAGGCGCCAGAGGTCGGGGGAAATGGGGACGTTGCGAATCTTCGAGCCCTTCCCCATCACGCGGAGGAATACCTGATCCCCCCCCACCTCTTGGAAGTCCCCTACCTTGATGCCTACGACCTCTGCCTCGCGGAGACCGCATCCCGCCATCACGGCCAGCAGCGCGTAATCGCGGAAGCTGGACATGCGCGCGGCACTCAGCATGCGCGAGAGCTCGTCTTCGGTCAGCACGTTGTAGGCGGGGTCCTGGCCGACACGCGGGCTCTTGGCGAAGAACCGCAACGCCTCCGGGTTCACCGCCGTGACCCCGCTCATATACGTGAACACCAGGAAACGCCGCAGGACGGCGAGCTTCTTGGCGGCCGTGGCTGGGGCGTATAGGTTTATCAGGTGCTCCCGGTATAGCGACACGTCCTCTGCGGTTACTCTCTGCAATCCTTTCTCTAGCTCCCCCTCCACGTATCCGACGAACATCCTCAGTTCTGTATTATATGTTTTTTTGGTTTGAGGGCTTGATAGGGTTCGGAGGTAGGTGGAGATCAGGCGTTCGAGTTCGACGGAGGGGACGGAGGCGGGAGAAGGGGTCGCGCTATCTACGGGCTCAGGGAGGTTGTCAGTCGTCAGGGTCATGGTACCGGATGAGCGAGATGACCTCGTATGGGGCGAGGCGCTTGCGGCCTTCGAGGTAATCGAGCTCTATGAGGAAGGCGACGCCGGCGACTATGCCGCCGGCGTTTTCGACGAGCTGGCACATCGCGCGGGCGGTGCCACCCGTGGCGAGCAGGTCGTCGGCGACGAGGACGCGGGAGCCGCTCTCGATGGAGTCCACGTGGGCTTCGAGGGCGTCCGTGCCGTACTCCAGCTCGTAGGTTGCAGAGATGGTCTCGCGGGGCAACTTGTTCGGTTTACGCGCGAGGACGAGGCCCTTGCAGGCCCGGTAGGCCAGGGCGGTGCCGAACACGAAGCCCCGGGCTTCGGCGGAGAGAATAAGTTCATAGTCGAGGTGGTCCGTCACGCCGGCCAGAGCGTCGACGGCGGTGTGCAGGGCAGGGCCGTCTTCTATCAGAGGGGTTATATCCTTAAAAGAAATACCAGGCTTCGGGAAGTCGGGTACGTCCCGGATGTGGTCCCGGATGTCCTCGGTGGACAGCTCCTGTCCGGTTATGCCGCCGCTCACGGGGCGAAGGTGTCGATGATGTTGGCCATCATGAGCTCCTTCAGGCGGGCGTCAACGGAGGCGAGGTGACGGGCCTTGTTGACCGCATCAGCAACCCTGGCATCGTCGCCGCTGCGGAGCTCGGGATTCAGGACCTGCTTGAACATGGCGGCCTCGCGGTCCACGGCGGCCATCATGCCACGCAGGTGGCGGGGTTGGATGGAGTACTTCGCCATCTCCAGGGCCATGCGGGCGATCTCCACGTCGCGCTGGCGAAGCTCGTTGTTGCGGCCGATCACGCCTACCGCCACCAGGTCGTCCACGAAACGCGACTCGACCTCTATGGCGTCTGCAAGTTCCTCACGGGTGTAGGTACGGTCCTCCAGAACCCGGGAGAACTCGTTGCCGGACTCCCCGGACGCCGAGACCGGCGCACCGCCTTCGATGCGTTTCTTGATTACCTTCAGCGGCAGGTATTCCTTGTCTTGCAGCGTCAGGATATAGCGGAGAAGCTCCACGTCCTGCGGGGAAAAGAGCCGGTATCCGCCCCGCGTGCGCGTCAGGTTGATCAGACGCCTCCGTTCGAGGTAGCGTATCTTGCTCACCGAAAGCGTCGGAAACTCCTGCCGCAACCGGGCGACGACCTCGCCTATGGTATAGCTGTCTTTGCCGGTGTTACCGTCCTCCACCGTGGCTCACTCCCATTCTCTCCGCGCGTTTCCTTACAGTTCCCTTCCGGCGCTCGGGCGTCAAGTTACGACGAACTTGAACCGGTAGCGGCCGATCTGTATCTCATCACCGTTGCGCAGGTCCACGGAGTCCACCCGCACCCGGTTGACGTAGGTGCCGTTGAGGCTGCCGGCGTCGCGTATCCTGAACCCGCTGTCTCCGCGCATGACCTCCGCGTGCTCGCGGGAGACCGTCACGTCGTCGAGGCGGATGCTGCTCTCCGGCCCCCGGCCCACGGTCACCACCTCCTCCCCCACGTCGTGCATCCTGCGGCCTACCGTTCCCTCAACCTGGTCCAGCTCGATCAAGGCCGCACCGTTCATCCCACCGCCACTTGTCACCGACACGTCCTCTTCTTCCTCGAAGCTGGGCGCATACGAGACGGTGGACTGCCCAAAATCCAGGCGCTTGCCGCACTCGGGACAGAACCTCACGTCGTTCCCCACGGCGGCGGAGCAGTTGGGGCAGGTCCTCACGAAGTCCCCCGATCCTCCGTCTCATCAGCGCTCCCGGCCTCAGCGGGAGATTCGCCCAAACGCCCTTCGGAGAGCGCCGCGAGGTCGCCTGCCTCCTGCCGGCCAAACGCCCCTTCCGGCACCTCTCCCCTGGGCGGTTCCTGCTCACTCATAACCCGCAGTATAACTTCGCCTTAACCTGAAGTACAGTCTCAGACGGCGAAAATCATCCATCCTCGATGAGATCCCGCACCAGCTCCACGTAGTCCCGCATGAGATCAGCCGGAGCCGCGCCGTTTCCACCTTCGGATAAGCCGTCAGCGCTGCCGTCGGGCTCGACATAGACGTAGAAGAGCGGGTTGTCCGGGTCGGGGAGCATCAAGACCCAGCCGCCGTCCACGTTGAGCTTGACGCCGTCGGTCATGATGGCGTCCGGGTCGCCGCCGAACTTCTCGGCGAGGCCGCGCATCACGCGCCCCTTCGCGGCCCACGGGCACTCCAGACGCTCCCTGATGACGTTGCCGAACCGCTCCCCGAACTTCCGGCGAACGTCGCCGAGCGGTTCCTCACCGAACGCCTCCAGGGCCTTGCCCAGCGTCGCGAAGCAGTCGGGCGCCGGCAGAAAGGAAGGAAACACGTAACGCCCGTCGCCGGTGGCCGCGAGGTCGGCGCCCACGCGAGCGCCTTCGAGGGCAACGTTGCCCAGGCCCGTGCGGCTCTCCGAGAGCCGGCCGCCGCCTCGTTGGATGAGGTCGGTGTATCCTTTGCTGAGGTTGACGGGCAGCACGGCTTCGGTGGGGCGCATCCTGTCCAGGAAGCATGCGAGCATCACGTCGGGGGGGACGAACTCCCCGGCGTCGTCCACGAACTGCACTTCCTCGCCCGTCGGTCCGACGACGCAGCCAAACGCCGCCCCGACCGTGGGCACGATGCCCCCGACGCGCTCCAGGGCCTCCTGAAGGTTCGAGCGAGCTTCGCCGCCTACCACGTTGGCGTTGGCGAAGCCGGAGATTACGACGGCGTTGATCCCGAGCCGCGAGAAGGCTCGGCTGGCGACGAGGCCCGCAACGCCGCCCGAGAAGTCCGCGACGATCGTCATACCCGTGGTTTTGGTGCGATCCACGGCGCGTTCCAGGCGCTCCACGTACTGCTCCACGGCGCGGCCGGGGTAGATCAGCTCTCCTATCCCGTCGCCGTGCGCCCTGCGATACTCTTCGCGCACGAAGACTTTCTCGACGCCGCGTTGGTCGGACTCGGTCATGGGGGTGGCGTCGGAGGCGAAGAAGAGGATCTCCACGTCATCCGGGTCCTCCCCGGCCCGCGCGTGCGCCCCGGCCGAGGACTTGCCCGCGAGCACGTCGTGACGCACCACACCAGCGTGGGCCGCCCGAAGGTCACGGACGTTCACCCCGGTCCCGAGCAACGCGGCGGTCATCGCGCGCTTGGAGACCTGGGCGGAGAGCGAGGAGTCGCGGCCTAAAGTGACGACGGCTCCGGGGTCGAAGGTGGTGCCGAAGGAGGAGGCGAGGCGGACCACGAACTCCGGGGTGAGGTCGACGTTGAACTTGCCGGTAACGATGCCGCCCTTGAAGACCGTGCGCAGGCCCATGGTCTCGTAGATCAGGGACTGCGTGACGTTCGCCCCGCTCTCGACGGTCTTGTGCGGGAAGATCTTTACGTCCGGGGCCACGGTGGCGCCCTCGCCAACTATAACGTCGTCGCCCAGGGCGGATCGCTCCAGAAGGCGGGCCCGAGCCTGCACGTATGATGCGCGTCCGACGAGGGTATCCACGAGCTGGGCACCCTCTCCGACGTAGGAGCCCTCGGCGAGGACGCTGCGCTCGACGGTGGCGCCGGCGGAAACCACCACATTGTCCCCGATGACGGAGTAAGGGCTGATGATCGCCCCTTCGTCAACGCGGACGTTCTCCCCGATGACGACCGGGCCTTCGAGGGCCTCGTCGTCCACGCGGGCGTTGCGGCCGACGTAGACGTTCTCGCGCAGTCGGGTGCCGGGAGGCCGGACGCCCCGCATCCGGCCGTCGAGCACGTCGCGCTGGGCGCTCGCGTACTGCTCCAGCGTCCCGATGTCCTCCCAGTAGTCTCCGGTGATGAAGCCGTAGAGGGGACGTCCGGCGTCAAGCAGCTTCGGGAATAGCTCCTTGGAGAAATCGTACTCGTCCTGTTCGGGGTCCGGTATCTCGTCCATCACCCACGCTTCCAGGAGGTAGATGCCGGTATTCACCGTGTCGGAGAAGACCTGGCCCCAGGCCGGTTTCTCGAGGAAACGCGAGATTCGCCCGTCCTCTTCGGTTATTACGATGCCGAAGTCCAGGGGGTTCTCGACGCTCTTGAGGACCATGGTGGCCTCGGAGCCCTTCTCATCGTGGAAGCCCACGACGCTGGCGAGGTCGCAGTCGGTGAGGGCGTCGCCGCTGATAACCAGGAAGCGTTCGCCCTTGAGGTCGAGCTGCTTCTCGGCCATCTTCACGGAGCCTGCGGTGCCGGCGGGCGAGTCCTCGATGGAGTAGGCGATGTTCACCCCCCAGTCGGAGCCGTCGCCGAAATAGTCTTGTATGGCCTCGGGCATGAACTGGAGCGTCACCACGATGTCGGTGAAACCATGGCGGGCGAGCAGGTTGACGATGTGCTCCATACACGGGACGCCTGCGATGGGGATCATGGGTTTCGGCTGGTCGCTGGTCAGGGGCCGCAGGCGGGTGCCCTGCCCGCCGGCCATGATGACCGCTTTCATCTTTCACCCCGGTGGCCGGAGGCCCGCCATACCTTCCCGGCGTAGCCCAGCGCGGCCGCGAGTGAGAGCGCGAATCCCGCGTAGAACATTATTCCTCCCGTCATCTCCAGGTTCCCTTCCCCGAGTATAACGAAAGCGACGGCCGCCATGAGCACGGCGGTGGCGGCCTTGCCGACCGGGCTGACCCGTATCCTGCCGCCGAACGCGAGCCCGCCCACGAGCGCCAGGAGATCCCTACCCACGAGTATGGCAACCGTCCACACGGGCAGTAGACCCCGCACGGCGAGCACGATCGCGACCCCCGAGAGCATCAGCCGGTCGGCCACCGGATCGAGTAAAGTACCCAGGCGCGTCGGGATGGTGCGGCGTGCGATCACACCGTCCAGCAAGTCCGTGAGCGCGGCGAGGACGAAGAGCACGCCCGCCGCCATGTCCGTGGCATCCGTTCTGGTGAGAAGCAGCGCAAGCACAACGGGCACCGCGAGAAGCCTGAGCAGCGTGAGGGCGTTGGGCACGGTGAGGACCCGGTCTTCGAGGCGATTGGACAGGCGCGCCCGAGACGACCGTTCCTCGTTCCGTGGCTGCGGCATGCGTCCTTTCTTCCCTAGCGGCTGCTCTTTACCCGTATCCTGACGCTCACCCCGTAGAGATCGTACCTCTGACGGAAGGAGTTCTCCAAGTAGCGTAGGTAGCTGTCGGGGATGTCCTTCGGGCGGTTGGCGAAGATCAGGAAGCCCGGAGGGGTGCTGCCAGTCTGGGTGGCGTACCGGATCTTCACGCCCCCAGGCGGCGCGGTGCGATCCACGACCTGGTTGACAAACTCGGCCACCTCGTGCGTCGGGAGGCTGAGACCGTACGATCGCAGCAGCCGGGAAGACAGCGGCAACACTCCCTCCACACCCGCGCCGGTCAACGCGGAGATACCAATTATCGGGGGCCTGAGGTCGGTCATGCGTGCAGCCACCATGTCCTCTATCTCTCGCATCCGCTCGTCGGGGACGAGGTCACGCTTGTTGACGATCACGCCGCACGTGCGCCCTGCGTCTTCGATCTGACGGGCCAGCCGCAGGTCGGAGGCGACGAGCCCCTCCACGGCATCGACCAGGAGTAGCGACACGTCCGAACGCCTGATGGCCTCCTCGGTACGAAGGGCGGAATAATACGGCACGCCCTCGGCCTTCCGGGAGCTGCGGCCAACCCCGGCGGTATCAAGCAGGAGGTATCGTTCCATCCCGCCCTCAGACGCGACCTCGCCCGCGACGGCGTCGGTGGTGGTGCCGGACACATCGGAGACGACCGCCCGCTCCGCGCCGAGCAGGCGGTTGAGTAGCGTGCTCTTGCCGACGTTGGGCCGGCCGATGATCGCCAGCCTCGGCAAACGCTCCTCCTCCTCGGGTTCCGTCTCCGGCAACAGGGAGACCACCACGTCCAACATATCCCCTACCCCAATGCCATGCACCGCCGATACAGCATGCGGTTCTCCCTCGCCTAAAGTGTGGAAGAGGTGACGGTCGCTGTCGTCAGATGGATTATCCAGCTTGTTCACGGCCAGTACCACCCGTCCCGCTTTGCCGGGGGCCCGGCGCAGCTCGCGGGCGATGGCGTCGTCGGCCTCCGTGGGACCAGTGCGGGCGTCCACGAGGTGAAGGATCACGTCGGCCTCCTCGACGGCGACCCGGGCCTGCAAGGTGACGAGCGCTTCGAGGCCCATCCTGGCGGTGGGCTCCATGCCCCCGGTGTCCACCAAGTCGAACTCCCGTCCGGCCCACTCGGCCCGGTCGTAGGTACGATCGCGGGTGGTGCCCGGCTGGTCTGCGACCACGGCCCGACGGCGGCGCAGGATGCGGTTGACCAGCGAGCTCTTCCCCACGTTGGGGGCCCCGACCACCGCCACCACGGGAGTCCGGCTCATGCCGGACCCGGGAGTAGAGTAAAGCCTGTTCGCGCGTCGGAAGTCGGAACGATAGGGATTCGGCTCCCGCGTCGGATGGAGCGGCTATCAATTGGAATCGGCATCATCCGCGATCCTCCAGCTCTCGCTCCGGCAGCGCGTAGATAGTATGGAGAAGGTCGTCCGCAGCGTCCCTGTACTCCTGTCTTCCCCGCAGGTTCTGGTCCATGGTTACCGGTTCGCCGACGTAGACGCGGAACTTCTCCCCCCTGAGGCGGGCTGCGGGACCGGGGATCCTGCCGATGTAGACGGGAAGCACCCTCGCGTTGCCGCGGACGGCGAGCATCACGGCGCCGCTCTTGGCTTCGGAGGATGCGCCGTCCTTGCGGCGGGTGCCTTCGGGAAAGATGCCGAGGGCCGATCCGTCCGTGATGAACGTCAGCGCGATGCGCAGGGCGGCCCGGCCTCCCCCCTGGCGGTCCACGGAGAACGCGCCGAGGAAAGTGAAGAAACGCCGCAGGCCGGGGACAAAAAGCTCCTTCTTCGCCATCCACTGGATACGCCGGGGGACGGCCAGGCACACGAAGACGGGATCGAAGAACCGGCGGTGGTTGGAGGCCACGACGAGTGGTCCCCGTTCGGGCGCGTTCTCCCCACCGTGGATGGTGAGCCCGAGAAAGAAACGCCCCAGCGTCACGACCACCCGCCGGAAGAGCCGGTAGCGCGAGGACATACCATCCGGCCATGTTCCGCCCGTCATCGGGCTCCCCTCACGTCCACTGCTGGAGCTCGCGCGCGAGCTCCAGCACCCGCGAGACGACCTCATCCAAGTCGAGTTCCGTGGTGTCGAGGACCACGGCATCGTGGGCCGGCTTCAAGGGCGAGACCTCCCGCTCGGAGTCCTGGCGGTCGCGGACCTTCATAGCCTCCCGGATGCGGTCGAATTCCTCCTCGCGGCCGCTCTGTACGGCCCGGCGCCTGGCCCGCTCCTCTGGCGCCGCCGAGAGGAATATCTTCAGATCCGCGTCGGGGAGCACGACCGTCCCGATGTCCCGGCCCTCCACCACCCCCCCGCCCCGCTCCCGAGCCTCTGCCGCGGCCCGCCGCTGCACGTCGAGCAGCACCTGGCGCACTTCCGGGTGCGCGGAGACCTTCGAAGCCGCCGCCGAGACCTCAGGCGTACGCAACTCGTCCTCCGGGATCTCCACCCCCTGTGTCCTGGCGCCATCCGGGGAAAGTTCGATGCCCGCAGCGGCTCTGGCGAGGGCGATACCGTCATCCAGATCCAGACCGTCCCGCAGCGCCAGCAGTGCCACGGCACGGTATAGGGCTCCGGTGTTCAGATCAGCAACGCCGAGCCACTCGGCTACGGCCCTGGCGACAGAGCTTTTCCCGCTTCCCGCGGGCCCGTCTATGGCTATGAGTAGTCCGCCCATCCGGGGAACCAGTATAGCCGATAGCCTGCTCAGCCTAGCTCAACAGTCTCTCATGCGCGGAAAACCGTACTGCCCCAATTACTCAACGCAAGATCGCAGCCGAACCCAGGATGCCAAGGATCACTAGGGCAACAACCCAAGGTGAGTTAGCTATTATCCGGAGCGTCACGGCAAGCCGATGGTGCCGACTTGGTGTGCCTTCAGCCAAATTTAGTATTATAAGTATAGTACCAAGAACAAAAGACAGCTGTGGTGCATAAACACCATTCTGTGTTGTCGCTGCCACAACAATCAGGCAACACCCACATGAGAGTAATGCGAACGAGGCAAATCTACCCTCGGGCTCCCTCGCAATCACTTGACGCACGCTATCCAACAACGTTCCCCTCAAAAGCATTCCGTATACCAGCATACTCGTGGGAGCAGAAAATCGGAAGGGTTTGGCTCATAATTGCTAGTACCCGATGTCCTGGATGGCTTCGCCATTGGGCCCGTAAATCACCTCTAGGTATATGCCTTCATAACCCCCGATTCTGTTCTGACGATTCAAGGTTGTATTCCCAATTGCCAGCAAGAAAGCGTAAGCGAGCGCAAGATGGGATCCTGCCTCAGGAATAGGCGCTATCAAAGGAACAGCGAGAATCCCGGTCAATGTCATCAGATCTACAAGGTTCGCTGTTTGGCAGGAGTCGAGGTAGATTCTTATAACCGGAGGCTGCTCAGAGATAGTGTAGACGCCATTCTCTCGCTTGCAGGGCTTGCGATCCGATGGAGGCAACCCCTGCCCATCTGAGTTCAGCAAGTCCTTGTTCGTCCGAGCATTGTGCGGAGAATCTCCACCCGAAGGCATCAGCGGGTCGTCGTTGGTCAGTCCATTACCAAGCATCCCGCTCGGGTCAGGGTATCGCATGGGGTTGTTGGCGCTGCACGAGTAGGAGTTCATCGTCTGCGTTAGGCTCGGTAGGCCCTCAACTGGGTCCTCGCTGAGGAAGCGTCCCACCGAGGGGTCATACATCCTGGCGTGGAAGTCGTAGAGCTTCGTGGTAGGGTCGTAGGCGTTTGAGAGGTACTGATAGGGCTGAGTGCTTCTGCCGGTTCGATCCACCACGTTGCCGAAGGCCTCATAGGCGTAGGTGTCGGTGAGGCTTCCCGTCGGGCCGCTCAGGCCGACCACGCTGCCGATAGCGTCGTGGTGGTAGTAGGTGGGCGCTCCGGTTCCCACCCTGCGGTTGACGAGTTGCTGGCCCAGGCCCCTGGCGTAGTGGATTGGTGTTGCCACGCCGGTCTGCTCTTCGATGGCCTGTTGGCCGTCGAAGAGGTATGAGGTGGAAGAGGTATGAGGTGGTCGCCGAGGCGCTGGTGGAGGAGACGACGCGGCCAAGGGGGTCGCGCTCGTAGGTGGTATCGCCGGCCCTGGTCATCGTGTCTTCGTAGTCGTAGGCGTAGGTGGCGATGATCTTTTTGCCGGACTTGACGGACGTGAGGTTACCGTTGTTGTCGTGGACGTAGCTCGTGGTTCCGGCCTTCGTCATCCTCTCGGCGGCGTCGTAGGTGTAGGCGGTCGTGGTCCTACCCTTCGTCATGCTCGTGCGGTTGCCGGCCGCGTCGTAAGCGTAGGATGTCGTCGGCCCGCCGGGATGGGCCTCGGCGGTGAGCCTATCTAGGGCGTCGTAGGCGTAGGTGTTCTTCCTGCCGGCCATGTCCGTGATGGAAACCGGGTTGGAGGCGTCGTCGTAGGCGTAGCTCTGCCTGGCGAGGACGACGCCAGGGCCGGTGGCCGTGGCTGTCGTGGTGCGTCCCAGCGGGTCGTATGCGTACTCTTCTCCGGTGGCGTTCGGGTAGGAGACGCGCGTGGGCTGGCCGAGTGCATCGTAGGCGTAGGTTGTTCTGGCGCCCTCGCGGTCGGTGAGGCTAGACATCCTGCCTGCCGCGTCGTAGGTGTAGATTACCTTCTTGCCGTCCGGATGCACGAGTGCGGTGCGGTTGCCTGCGGCGTCGTACTCGTACCGGATCACACGGTTGCCGGGCCACGTCTCGCTGGTGGGGCGGTTGCGGAAGTCGTATGCGTAGGAATAGATGCCGGTCTCGTCAGAAATCGAAGTAAGGTTGCCTACCGCATCGTACGTGCTCCGGACCTCAGTGCTGTTCGGGTAGGCGGTGGCCGTAAGGCGGTTCATGGCGTCGTATGTGTATGCCGTGCGGCGTCCCGCGGCGTCGGTACGGCTCTTCTGGTTACCCGCCGCGTCGTAAGTATAAGTTGTGGCGTTGAGGAGTGGGTCTGTCTCCTTCGTAAGCCTTCCCATCGCGTCGTACTCGTAGGTGGTCGAGTGGCCGTTGGGGTTGGTGGCTTTGGTCCGGCGTCCGAGGAGATCGTACTCATAGGTGGCGACGCCGCCCTTGGGATCGGTTACCTTGACGATACGGCCCGCTGCGTCGTAGGCCATGCGGGTGATGCGGCCGAGGGGATCGGTCTTCGAGACGAGGTTGCCTTCGGGGTCGAAGGTGTAGTCAAGCACCGTTCCATCCGGCTGCTCCAGCTTCGTGATGCGGCTCATATCGTTGTAGTGGAAGACGCTCTTGCCGCCTCTGGAGTCGGTGACGGTGGTCTTGTTGCCGGCGTCATCGTAGGCGAGGGTGGCGGCCCAGGTGCCGTCGCCGGCCCGCGCGGAGATGGCGCGGTCCTGATCATCGTAGGAGAAGAGGAATGCGCCGCCAGTCTTGTCCGTGATCCTGGTGAGGTTGTGGGCCGTGTCGTACTCGTAGCGGATGGCGTTTCCGAGGGGGTCGGTGACGCTCACGAGGTCGCCCGCTTCGTAGGTGTAGCGGGTTACGTTGCCCGCCGGATCGATGAGGGTGGTGATGCGTCCGGCATCGTCGTATTCCAGCGAGGTTCGGCGGCCTGCGGAGTCCGTGATCCCGGAGAGCCGCCCCTGGGCGTCGCGGGAGAGCGAGAGGGTGTTGCCGTCCTTATCGGAGATCGCGGCGAGAGCGCCGTCCGCGTCGAAGAGCCACTCTTCCCGGTCAGCCTTCCTGACGAGTGTGAACGTGCCGTCAGGATTCTTCTTTAGCGTGTCGTGGAAACCCTTCGGCGCAGAGTAGGAGCTGTCGGGGTTCTTCGTGTAGACGAGGCGTTTGCCCTGCGGGTCCATCTCCTCGACCGAGCCGTCGGCATTCTCCTCGAGGCTCACGTTGTAGGTGTAGGTCCATCCCGCGCCGAGGGGCCCATCGTAGGGGTCACGGGAGTTGTAGAAGCGGATGAAGCGTAAGGGGACGCCCCGGCCCGGCACGTAGAGGTCCTCGCGGTACTCGTAGACGTTGCCGGTGACGAAGTTTACGGGGTCGTCGCCGCAGGCGGTGCGGTCCACGCACTGGCCCTGGTCGTCACCCTCGCCAGGGGGTACATCCGGCCTTGTGGACAGTGGAGGAACGACAACCTGCCTGGAGGCGGTCCTGGAACTCACGCCCGCCGCCGAAGCATCCACGTTCAGGCCGTAGATTCGCTCGACGCTTCGCCCGGAAGCGCGCACCTGCCAGTTCACCTGCCGCTCCTCGCCAGGGTTCATGGTCCCTCCGCCTCCTCTTTCCGCGAGCTGCGTTTATTGGCCGGTGGTCCGGGATCGTCGGCCGTGAGGTTGGACCTTACCGACTTCCCGCCTTCCTGACTTGATTCCCTACCTTCAAACGGTTGGGCGCTTGCAGTGGAGAGTGGCAGGAGAAAGATCACGAATGCCAAGAGTAGAAGTTGCTGTGTTGCCCGCATCCAAGTGGGGTGGTTTCCTGAGCGACCTTCTTCTCCCGGCATGCCTATCCCTCCATTCCCATGGCTGCACAAGTGCCTGGTGAGGGTAGACAACGCAGATGAATGCCGGATGAACTACTGATGAAACCAGGATGAATCGGCGCTTTTTTTGGTCCAGGGCTCCAGCCTCCAGCGCAATCCTCGGGCCTTGGCAGGACGAGTTCCGCTACGATACGGCGCTACCTCAGCGCGTCGAGCCGCTGGAAGTAGTCGGGGAAGGTCTTAGTGACGCAGCCCGGCTCCCTAATGCGGATGCCCGACGCTACAAGGCCGGTTATGGCGAAGGCCATCGCCATGCGGTGGTCGTCGTAGGTGCGTACCGAGGCGGGCCTCACGGGACCGGGGGTTATCCGCAGGGAGTCGGAGCCCTCTTCGACGCCGATGCCTAGCCGTCTCAGCTCGGTGGCGACGGCGGCTATGCGATCGGTTTCCTGGTGGCGGATGTGTGCGACGTTCCTTATGGTCGTGGGGCCTTCCGCGAAGGGAGCGATGGCGGACAGCGTGATCATGGTGTCCGAAAACGCCCCCATGTCCACGTCAACCCCCTGCAACCGCTCCGGCCCCCGCACCTCGACGAAGTCGGTCCCGAGCTCGACCTCGCACCCCATCTTGCCGAGTACCTCCGCGAAACGGAGATCCCCCTGCGGCGACCCGGTGCCCAGTCCTGATATCCTTACCCGTCCACCCGTCACGGCCGCCGCCGCCAGAAAGTACGAGGCCGCAGAGGCATCTGGCTCCACCTCGTACTCCCGGGCCAAGTAGAATCCTGGCTCTACGGCGAGCCGCCGGAACCTTTCCCCGATCTCGATCTCGACGCCGAACGCCCGCATCACCTCCGCCGTGATGCCGACGTAAGGCCACTCCGTTCGGCCTTCTATCTCCAGGACAACCGGATCCCACGCATAGGGCGCCGCCATCAGCAAGCCGCTCACGAACTGGCTACTCTTGCCGCCCCGTACCCGAACAGTCCCGCCAGCGAGACCGCCACCGTTCACGACCAGCGGAAACCGTCCTTCTTCCTCCACGTAGCCCACATCAGCACCGAGCCCCCTCATGGCATCCACGAGGTCTGCTACCGGCCGTTCCCGCATCCGAGGCACCCCATCAACTCGATACGGCCCCTCCCCCAGCGCCAGCGCCGGCGGCAAAAACCTCGCCACGGTGCCAGCGTTGCCCACGTAGGTATCCACAGCGGTGTTTGGTATTATGCCTCGTTGCCCGGTGATATGGATCTCTGCTGCTTCGCGGTCGGCGTGTACTTTGAAGTCCAGGCGGGCGAGGGCGTCCAAGAGCCAGTAGGAGTCGTCGGAGAAGAGCGGGTTGCGGATGGTGGAGGGGCCGTCGGCGAGGGCGGCCACCAGCAGGGCGCGGTTGGTGACGCTCTTGGAGCCGGGCACCCGGATCGTCGCGTCCACTGGACGGTCCAGGGGTTGTATTGCGATCTCCTCGGGGAACGTCCCTCTCACATCCTCGACGGTGAAATCCACACCAGGTACGCCAGCGACGGGCCTCATCGGAGGGGTTCCAACTCTTCGTCGCTGAGGGGGCGGTGATGTCCCTCGGGAAGGTCGCCGAGGACCACGGGGCCGACGCGAAGGCGGTGGAGTTGGATCAGATTTAGTCCCACCGCCACACACGCTCTACGTATTATGCGATTACGGCCTTCGTGGATGGTGAGATGGAAGGTGGTCTCGTGGTAGGCGCGATGCAGATGGGTGAGCTTCGGGGGGCGCATGGGACCGTCTTCGAGGGTCGGGCCGGCGGCAAGGGAAGCGAAGGCTTCTTCGGGGGCGGGGTTCTCGACGGTGAGGAGGTACTCCTTGTCCAACTCGTTCGACGGATGGGTGATGCGGTTGGCGAGGCGGCCGTCGTTGGTGAGGATGAGGAGACCGGTCGTCGCGGCATCCAGGCGGCCGGCGGGGACGAGGCCGGGGTGATCCGGCATCAGATCCCGGACCGTCTTGCGGTCGCGGCCAGGCTCGTCCTTGAGGGTCGTCAGGTATCCGGCTGGTTTGTGGAGGGCGAAGGAGACTGTGACCTCCGGCAGGCTGACGGGATGGTCGTCGAGGAGGATCTCATCATCGGGAACGACGGTGGCGCCGATGGACGCAGTTTCACCGTTGACGGTCACGCGGCGGGCCTCTATGAGGGCTTCGGCCTTGCGGCGTGATGGGGCGGCGCCGCTACGGGCGAGGAAAGCCTGCAAGCGCATCAGGGGACTTCCGGGGATTTTTCCAGGGATTCACCGTCGCCGGCGACTTCGGGAGGTCTCTCGTCCGCGGAGCCCAGGCGTTCACGAACGCGGGCGAGTTCTTCGGGGCCGACGAGGGAGTCGAGGGCCGGGAAATCGTCGCGGGAGGCGGCGCCGGTGGCCGCCAAGAAGTCGTCGGTCACGGCGAGGAGGGCCGGGGAGCCGGGACTCTCGTGGTCCGTGCCAACTTCAGCGATGAGACCGCGATCCAGTAAGTTGCGCACCACGGCGTCGGAGTTCACGCCCCGGACGGCCGAGACTGCACCGCGTGTCAAAGGACCGAGGTAGATGGCGCACGAGAGTACCTCGTGCGCCGCGCTCGACAGCGGGGCGGGATGTGCCTCCTCCCGGAAACGCTCGACCGCTTCGGCGCACGCGGGGTTGGTCGCGAGCTGGTAGCCGCCGGCGACGTGGCGGAGCACGATGCCAGAGTATTCGGGGGAGTATCGCGCCTCTAATTCGGCGAGCGCGTCGCGCAGGTCTTTGTCCGGGAGGCCGGTTGCGGATCGGAGGGTGGCCGCGGTTACGGGCCTGGGGCTGACGAGCAGTACCGCCTCGACGAGGGCGGCGCTCGTGGGATGGGGATCTTCCGTCACGGCATCTGCTCCGCTCGCTCCACCGGCTCGAAGGTAAGGGGGCCGAGCGGCTCGGGCTGGGAGAGCTTGAGGCGGCCTTCGGAGGCCAGGGAGAGCGCAGCGGCGAAGGCTACGGCGGAGTTCAGACGGTCCATGTCGCGGGTGAGGTCTTCGTAGGAGACGGGGCCGCGGGTGAGGGAGGCCCGGATCACGGCCGCCAGGTCTTGTAACGTCACCGTGATCGGGCCGAGGTGCCGCACCGGCGGCTCCGTGAGGCGCGAGAATGTACGCTGGGTGGCCCCGATGAGTCGTTCCTGATTTATCTGTAGTCGTCCCGGCCGGGCGCGCAGGACGTGGCCGGAAGGGTGGAACCCGGCGTTCGCCTTCAGTCTTTCACGCAAATTCTCGGCGCCGCGTTTGATCTTGAGGTACCGGGAGAGCCTCTCCGCTAGCTGTTCGGGCGTGAGGACTTCCTCCTCACCATCCTCACCCTCTGGTTCGGCGGCCGGGGAGAGCGTCCGGCTCTTGAGCAGCACGAGCGCGGCGGCCGATCCCGCGAAATCCGTGTCGCGTTCGAGAATATCCTGCCGCTCCGGGTCCCGGTTGCCCAGATACAGGGCGACCAACTCGCTCAGGGGGACCTCGAAGATTTCCACCTCGTCGCGCAGTATCAGGGCGAGCAACCACTCGTAGGGACCGGAGTATACGTCCAGCTCCACCGTGAAGTCCGCGAGGGACCGGCCGCGGGTCTCCGTCCGGGTTTCGCCCATCATCGGGCCTCTTCGTGCAGCGGGAGGATGGAGGAGATTGGATGGTAGTTTCTTCCGGTCTCCCTGGCGAGCGCGGCGTCGGTCACCCGACCCTCCGCGACAGCCACGCCGCGCTTGAGTCCGGGGTCCGTGTTCAGGGCCTCGACGATGCCGCCGGAGGAGATCCCACGCACCACCGGCAGGAGGGCGTTGGAGAGCGCCCGAGTCGCCGTCACAGGAACGGCCGCGGGCACGTTTTTGACGCAGTAGTGGGTCACGCCCGCTTCGACGAAGGTCGGCTCTGCGAGGGTGGTCGGTCGGGAGGTCTCGACGCAGCCTCCGTAGTCCACGTCCACGTCGACGATCACGCTTCCGTCCTTCATGCCCTCTACCGTGGCGCGGTCCACCAGGGCCGGGGTCCTGGCGCCGGCCACGAATACGGCTCCAATGACGAGGTCCGCCCCGAGCACGGCGTCGCGAATGGCCATGCCAGTGGCCGCGAGGGTTTTGACGCCCCATAGTCCCGTTTCCTCCACGCGCCGGAGCCGGTCGAGATCGCGATCTATGACGACGACCTCGGCGCCGAGGCCGCTGGCTACCCTGGCGGCGGTGGAGCCGACGATGCCGCAACCCAGGATCACGACGCGCCCGGGCCGGACGCCCGTGGAGCCGCCGAGGAGGATGCCCCTTCCGCCCGCGGGCCGCTGGAGGTAGTGCGCCCCGATCTGGGGTACGAGGCGGCCCGCGATCTCGCTCATCGGCGTAAGTATGGGCATTCGTCCCCGCTCGTCCCGCACGCTTTCGGAAGCGATAGCGACGCACCGCGAGTCGAGGAGCGCCCGCATCAGGCGGGGATTCACGGGCAACGAGAGGAAGGAGAGGAGGATCAAACCGTCGTGCAAGTACCCGTACTCCTCCGTCACGGGACCGTACACCTTCACGACGAGCTCGGAGTCAGCGTACACGCCCTCCGCGTCGGCGACCACGTATCCCCCGGCCTCTGCGTACTGCTCGTCCTGGATACTCGACGCCTCCCCCGCGCCGGACTCGACCATGACCCGGTGCCCGGCGCGCGCGAGCTCGTCCACGGCGTGCGGCGCCAGCGCGACCCGGCTCTCACCCGGCGTCAGTTCCTTTACAACCCCGATCCTCATCTACCGATATCCCCGCCCGATAACCACCGATGCGACGGACGAATCCGCTTCACCATAGTAGACATTATCCTGTCCGCGATCTCGATCCATACTCCCGAAGGTTACTCTGATGCGCCCGTTTGATCCACTCGCGCAACAATACTCGTGCCTACATGGTGGATAACTCACCTCCCTCAACGCATCTCTGGCAACCTGGGATCAGTTGCAACCCATAAGTCGCAACATTCGATCGGTCTGACCTGCCGTGAGCCCCATCACCTAAAACTCATACGTGAACGTACAGGTACGGCAATATGGTGCGGTATGCGATCTGGTGTTCGTATCTTAGACAGGAGCGGCGACACGACTTGAAACCTATACCGGGGCCAGACAGGGAGATGAGAGCCGGAGAAGATCTGGAGGAACGGGGCAGCATTTTTGACCAGCCGAAGGCTGTTTGGGCTGTGGCGTTTGCCTGTGTCGTGGCGTTCATGGGGCTTGGTCTTGTGGACCCGATCCTTCCGGCCCTGGCCAGCCAACTCAACGCCACCCCGAGCCAGGTCGAGCTCGTGTTCACCAGCTATTTCCTGGTTACCGGTTTGGCCATGATCGTTACCGGTGTCGTGTCAAGCAGGTTGGGCCACAAGACCACCCTGCTGGCGGGGCTCGCGCTCATCGTCGTGTTCAGCGCGCTGGCTGGCTTCTCCGGGTCAATCGGTGGGATCGTGGGCTTCCGGGCCGGGTGGGGACTCGGCAACGCGCTCTTCATCGCCACCGCGCTCGCCGTAGTCGAGCTTTCGAATGCGGGAACGGAGCGGGCGGTCATACTCTACGAGGCAGCCCTGGGATTGGGGATCTCGGTCGGACCGCTGCTCGGCGGATTTCTCGGCGATATAAGCTGGCGAGGCCCGTTCTTTGGCGTCACCGTCCTGATGGCTATTGGATTCATCGCCGCTTTCATCCTGCTGCACACCATCCCAAAGACGGAGCGCAAGAGTTCGATCCTGGATCCCATCCGCGCCCTTGAACACCGCGGCCTCCTGACGCTCGGGCTGACCGCGCTCTGCTACAACCTCGGCTTCTTCACCTTGCTCGCCTACACGCCGTTTCCCCTGCGCCTCGATGCGCACGGCCTCGGGCTGGTCTTCTTTGGCTGGGGAGTGATGCTCGCCTTTACGTCAGTCTTCCTGGCGCCCCCAGGCTGCAGGCGCGCTTCGGGACGCTGCCGACGATGTACGCGTACGCGATGCTCGCCCTGCTGGCGCTCGACCTCGCACTCATGGGCCTCGGGGTCTCCTCGCGGGTCGTGCTCGCGGTAGCGGTCGTCGTAGGTGGCGCATTCCTCGGTGTGAACAATACCCTCATAACAACCGCAGTCTTGCGGGCCGCTCCCGTGGAGCGTCCGGTGGCCTCTGTCGCCTACAGCTTCATACGGTTCGTAGGAGGCGCAGCCACACCTTTTCTCGCTGGCCTGCTGGCCGCGCAATTCTCCCCCAGCCTTCCCTTCTATGTCGGCTCTCACACCAGAACCTCGGATCTTTTCCCACCCGGAGAGCGTCGAGTAGCCCAGCTTCGCAGCCCGGAGGATAGGAAGCCGGGCTACTCGAGTACCTCCCACGGGGAATTCCCGTCAAGGAATTCGGCGAGGTCGGTATCGGCGCCGGTCTCGATGGCGATCTCCGCATCGGGAGCAGCAGACCAGGAGCGACCGAACGTGACTGGGAATCCGGCATCGCGAAGATCCCACGCCAGCGCCTCCAGGGTGGCGGTGGGCGGCACGGCCGGGGAAGCGAGCCTGACCGCGCAAGCCTCCAGCACCGCCTCGGAGAGGGCGGAGGCCGCGCTGATGGCGCGAAGCACCGAGTCCACGGTTCGGCGGAGATCCAACTCGGTGAAAGCCTGGACCTGGCCCGTTATGGAACAGGACGCGGTAGCCTCGTCCCTTCTTTCCACGAAGGAGCAGCGCGCGCGCTCGCCGTTCGGGAGGGAAGGCAGGATCTGCCCCTGTGGCTCGCAGCCGGGTCGCCAGTGCAACGTAGCCCGAATTTCAATCGCCCCGGCGGTGAGGGTGGAGATTTTGCCCGCGGGTTTGCCGTGGAGGAGCGCAACGGTCCGGCGGGCGCTTCTCCGGGCGCCGGCGGAGATTACTGCTGAGCTGTTCGCCGCCCTCAGCGGTCGGTCCGCTCCCCGGACGATACCGCTTCCCGTTCGGCCTCTGGTCCAGAGATGCGCTTGAGGTCTCCACAGGCTCCGATAAAGCCGTTGAAGAGTGGACCGGGGCGCAGCGGCCGGCTCTTGAACTCGGGGTGGAACTGGCTGCCGATGAAGAACGGATGGTCCCGGAGCTCGGCGATCTCGACGAGACGTCCGTCGGGCGAGGTGCCGGAGAAAACCATCCCGGCTTCTTCGAGGGCTTCCCTGTAGCGGTTGTTTACCTCGTAGCGGTGGCGATGGCGTTCGTGGACGAGATCCGACTCATAGACCCGGTCGGCCAGGGTATCGGGAACGAGCTTGCAGGGCCAACTCCCGAGCCGCATGGTACCGCCCATGTCCACCCCGATCTGATCCGGCATGATGTCTATGACCGGGTGCGGGGTGTCCTGGTCGAACTCGGTAGAGTTGGCCATCTCCAGCCCTGCGACGTTGCGGGCGAACTCTATGACCTGTATCTGCATGCCGAGGCACAGCCCCAGGTAAGGCGTCCCAGTCTCGCGGGCGTAGCGGGCTGCTTCGATCTTGCCCTCCGTCCCACGCTCACCGAAGCCAGGCAGCACCAGCACGCCATCCGCGCCAGCGAGCCGTTCGGAGGTCGCCTCCCGGCTCGTAAGCTGCTCGGAGTCCACCCAATCAAGCTCCACCTTCAAACCGTGCGCCCCGGCCGCGTGTCCCAGCGCCTCGGCCACCGACAGGTAGGCGTCCTGGAGCTTCACGTATTTGCCGATTATGGCGATCCTCACGCTCTGTTCGGCCCCCAGGATGCGTGAGACCAGCGCCCGCCACTCTTCTAGGTCCGCTGGCGGAGCTTCCAGTCCCAACTTCTCTATTACCAGATCGTCCAGCCCCCCGTCGTGCAGGCCGAGCGGAATGTCGTACAGGGTCGAGGCGTTTTCGGCCGGTATCACCGAGTCAAGCTCCGTGTCGCCGAAGAGCGCGATCTTCTTTCTTATGTCCTCCCCTATCGGACGGTCCGCCCTGCAGATCAAAACATCCGGGCTTATGCCGATCTCGCGCAGGCGCTGCGTGGAGTGCTGGGTCGGCTTGGTCTTCAGCTCCCCGGCCGCCTCGATGTACGGCACGTAGGATACGTGGATATAGAGTACGTTCTTGCGTCCCACATCGTTGCGGAACTGCCTTATGGCCTCCAGGAAAGGCAGACTCTCGATGTCGCCGACCGTCCCCCCGATCTCGGTTATAACCACGTCCTTGTCCTGGCCGAGACGACCGATGCGGCTCTTGATCTCGTTGGTGATGTGCGGGATGACTTGCACGGTCGCCCCGAGGTAGTCACCCCGCCGCTCCCGGCTTATGACCTCCCAGTACACGCTCCCGGTCGTGACGTTCGAGAGACGCCCCAGATTCTCGTCCAGGAACCGCTCGTAGTGCCCGAGGTCCAGGTCGGTCTCCGCCCCGTCGTCCGTGACGAAGACCTCGCCGTGCTGGTACGGGTTCATGGTCCCAGGGTCCACGTTTATGTATGGGTCGAACTTCTGCAGAACCACCCGGAAGCCCCTCGCCTTCAGCAGCATCCCCAGCGCCGCCGCGCTCGTGCCCTTGCCGATGGACGAAACAACGCCGCCCGTCACGAAGATGTACTTGGTCTCACTCATCTCTATGCCCCCAAACCACGAA
>JACCTS010000582.1 GCA_013812245.1 Rubrobacter sp. | reverse complement strand
CGCATTGGCCGCCGTGGTGGCCCTCCCTCTGAGCCTTTTTGCAGGCCTGGCGCGACGCCGCTATTCGAAGATGAGATGACTCCGACTGTTCCTGAGGGGGCCAGCACCATATATATCGCCGGGAGGTCAGGCTGAGATGACAGCGTCTGGTACGCAGGCTATGGAAAACAGGATTCTACCCGTGGAAATCGGGACCAAGAGAAAGGAGAACGGAATGTCGGTCGAGGAAAACAAGGCCACCTTCAGGCGCTACGTCGAGGAGGTCTGGAAGGACGAGAAGCTGGGCATCGCGGATGAGATCTTCGCCGAAAAGTATCTCTCCCACCAGTCCGACGGCACCACTCTGGAGCGCGGCCCCGAGGACGTCAAGAAATTCGTCAAGGAGTACCGCTCCGCCTTCTCGGACATCGAAGACATCGTAGAGGACATGATCGGCGAAGGGGACAGGGTGGTGACCCGTTGGACGCTGCGCGCCACCCACACGGGCGATTTTCGCGGCATCCCCGCCAGCGGCAACCGGGTTCATATCACGGGCATAGGTATCTTCCGTTTCTCGGAAGAAGGCAAGGTCGTGGAGAGCTGGGACAGCCTCGACCAGCTCGGGATGATGCGGCAGCTTGGTGCCATCCTCGAGCCGGAGGGGGCTGGAGCTTAACGGATGAAGATCGAGCGTGTCACTTTCGCCCTGGGCGCGTTGGCGGGGGCCCTGATGGGGGGCCGCGCCATCAAGGCTTATGACTGGCGCACCGAATGGAACATCCCCGCGCCACTGCCTGTCGTCTACGAAGCCATGACCTCGCGGGCGGCGGTGCGTGAGTGGTGGCCTGACATGGAGCTCGTCGAAGACGGCCGGGAAGACGGACTGCGGGTCGGCAGCACCGTCTCTTTCCGGGTGCACCAGGCTCCCGAGGTCGCGCGCTTCGCCCCGCCCTTCCGCATCCACTGCGTCTACACCGACGTGGAGCCGGAGAACAGGCTGAGAGAGGTAGTGACGGAGGACTTGAACGGCGTACTGGAGACTCTTTTCAGGGAAGAGCCGGCCGGCACGCGCATCGCGTTCAACTGGTACGTGCGGGTCACCAACCCGGCTCTCAATCTCCTGGGATATGTCGCCGAAGGCATGTACCGTCACAGCCACGACAGCGTAATGGGCTCGGGAAAGAAGGGACTCTCGGAATATTGCGGTCAGGTTCTCAGCGTCCGCGATGACTCCCCCTCGCGAGAAGAGTAAAGTCTCCCAAATCATCCTTTCTTCTCTCCACACCCAGAGAACGCGCCGGGGAGGCCGGATCTCCCACCCGAAAAATCCTCCAGGAAAATATTGACACCATAGATACAAATATTTACACTGTCAACTTACGGAGTAAATAATCAGGAGGTACGTCGATGAAGCACATGGGCCTGACGTTGGTGATGGTGGCGGTGATAGTCGTTCTGTCGGCTGGGGTGGCGGAGATGCTGTGGTCGGTGGCAGTGCGACCATAGAAGGGAACCTCAGCGGTCCGAGTGGCGAGGACAAGCTCTTTGGCGGGAACGGGCCCGACTGCGTATTCGGCGGAACCGGAGACGACATTCTCCACGGCGGGGATGGCAGCGACCTGATCGGCCTTTTCTGCATCGAGTTCATCTCCGACACCGGCAACGACATCATTTATGGCGGTAACGACAACGACATCATCATGGGCTTTGACCGTAACGCCAGGCCGGAACGAGACATCATTTCCTGCGGCGGCAGGGACGAGGTCTACGCCGACCGTCTCGACCGGATTGCGGACGACTGCGAGAAGGTTTTCAGAGATTTCTAGGCCGCCAGGTTAGACGGACAAGGCAAGCGGTCCGGAAAGTGAGCGTCATGAAGCGCATGGGCATCATACGGTTCGTGCTTCTGGGAGCCGCCGGCTTTGGTGTCAGCGGAGCTATCGCGGCGGCTTCCTGGCCTTTGGCGGTCATTACCTTTGGAGCCTCCGCGCTGCTGTTCATTCTTTCGGGGGCGGTCGGGGGAGCGTCACTGGGGCTGGCCTTGAGGGATCGTAGAAAGCTCGTGGCCCTGGCGTTGCTGGGCGCGCTGGGAACGTTCCTCGGGCTTCTGATGGCGACCATTCTGGGTTCGTTCGTAAATTACTCCATGATGCTAATAGGAGCAATCTTCGGAACTGTGCTCGGAGCGTCGCTGGGTCTGGCGTTCCTTGATCTCAGGAGAATCGTGGCGCTGGCCCTGGCTGGCGCGGCGGGCTTCGACATCGGTGTGCCGGCTGGGGACTCCCTGGGCCCCTGGTGGATAGCTTCGAGGATATGCCATTTTTCAGGGATATGCCATTTATCTTCATCGCGGGAGTTATCGGGGGCGCTTCACTGGGAGCGGCTCTGGGATACCTCGAAAGGCGCGATACGCTATTCCGGCGAGGAGACCGTCTTTTCCTTCAAGAACTGCGTGGTAGCCGAACACGATGGGGAGGTGATCGGGCTGCTGCTCAGCTTTCCGGTAGAGGTGGAACAGGGAGCTTCCTCCGGCGAGCCGGTGGACCCGGTCCTGGAACCCTACAGCATGGAGGTTCCCGGCAGCTTCTACATCTGTAGCCTGGCCGTGCTCCCGGAGTTCCG
>JACCTS010000097.1 GCA_013812245.1 Rubrobacter sp. | reverse complement strand
TAGCGCGGGCCGCTTCGGCCAGCGCGACCTTCGGGACGAGTACGATCATGGGCACCGCCAGCTACATGTCCCCGGAGCAGGCGCTGGGAGAACCCGCGACCCCGAGGAGCGACCTGTACTCCCTGGGAATCGTCTTCTACGAGATGCTGACCGGCAAGCTGCCCTACGCGGCGGAGAGCCCGATCGCGGTCTCCCTCAAGCACGTGCGGGAGCCCCCGAAGCTGCCCCGCGAAGCCGCGCCCACGACCCCGCAAGAGTTGAACGTCGTGGTCGCCCGGCTCCTCGCCAAAGACCCCGCCGCCCGCTACGGGAGCGCGGGGGCGCTCATGGACGACCTGGATCTCGTGCGCAAAGGACTCCCGCTGGCCGTCGCCAACGGCGCATCCGCCCCGCCGGACGACCCGACCGTGGCCTTGCGTGCTGCGTCAGGCGCGATGCCAGGCGCGGGGGGCCGCCGGCGGAGGACGCGGCGCTGGCTCCTGGCGGCGGTAGCCGTCGCGGCGCTGGGCACGCTCGGTGCCGTGGCGCGGGACCCGCTGTTGGCCATGGACAACCCACCGCCGACGATCCGGGTGCAGGCCGTCGCCAACGACACGCCCGTCCCACCACCCGAGGCAGAAGACCCGGCTCCGGACGAGCCCACCCCCGACTCCTCCGGTACGCCCGACACCACGCCGGATTCCGCGTCACCTTCCGCTTCAGCTTCAGCGTCGGCTTCCGCTTCAGCTTCAGCGTCGGCTTCCGCTTCCGGCGCAGCTTCCGCGTCCGGTTCAGCCTCCGCGTCCGGTTCAGCCTCTCCTTCCGCATCGGCATCGGCCTCCACATCTGTCTCGGCATCGGCGTCGGCCTCTCCATCGGTGTCATCGTCTTCATCACCGGCCGCGTCGCCCGAGAACTCAGCCGCACCCGCCCGGGAACCCGCCCGGCCCGCAAGGCCCCGGGCCATCAATCCACAACCCGTAGAGCCACAACCCGTGACCCCGAAGCCCGTGACCCCGAAGCCCGTGACCCCGAAGCCCGTGGACCCGAAGCCTGTGAAACCCGAGCCCGTGGAGCCCGACGAGCCGGAGGTCACGACCATCCTGGAGGTAAACCCGTAGATCCACTGCGGCAATGATATATTCGCGCGTTATCGGCTCCGTACCAGCGAACGAAGGAGCATCGCGTGGCAAACGTAAGCGTGGGAGAGAAGGCCCCGGCCTTCGAGTTGACGGACCATCAAGTCCAGCCGTGGAATCTCTCGGGACAGCTCGAGGCCGGTCCGGTGATGCTGGTCTTCTACCGGGGAGACTGGTGCCCGTACTGCAACGGGCAGCTGGTCGGCTTCGCCAGGCAGTCCGAAGAGTTCGAGCGGCGCGGAACGCAGGTCGCGGCGATCAGCGTGGACCCTATGGAGAACAGCACGGAGATGGTCGGGAAGCTCATGCTCCCCTTCCCGCTCCTCAGCGACCCACGGGGAGGCCTGACGAAACGCTACGGCCTCTGGAACGAGGAGGAGAACGTGGCGGTCCCGGCTATCGTGGTAGTGGATCGTTCCGGTGAGATCCGCTATCTCTACACGGGCACGGACGTCGCCGACCGTCCGGGGAACGAGGATGTGTTCGCGGCCCTCGACGACTTAGAAGACGTGGCTTCGTTAGCGCCACGAGACCCGGAGATCCTGGTGACGCCCGCCGAGGCGAACGAGGACAGCGTGCGCCCGGACAAGCCGCCGATGCCCCTTGAGGATCTCGTCCCGTACTATCGGGGCGCTTTCTTCGCCACCGAGGTGTTCAAGAAGCGTTTCGGGGGATGGGGCAGGCGTGGCAAGGACGCCCTGGAAGAAGCCGACCGCTACCAAGCCATGGTCAAAACCTACGACGCCGCGCTCAGGGAGACCATCGAGGCGCACCGCCGGTCATGATTCCATGGACCTGAAACGGCATCGGGGTACGCACAGGCTGCTCCTGATCTTTGCTCCCTCCGCTTCGAACAGACGCTACGGAGAACAGAAACGTCTCCTCGCGGCCCAGGAATCCGGCTTCGAGGATCGGGATCTGTTGCTGGTACGCTTCTTTGACGTCGGCACGGACGAGGCCGATGGCGCCGCCGCAAACGAGCCAGCGTCAGCGGAAGCGGCAGAGTACGCGAGGCGCGAGTACGGCGTCGAAGCCGGACGGTTCGCCGTCGCGCTCGTCGGCAAGGACGGCGGGGTGAAGTTCCGCGCGGACGAGCCGGTCCCCGCGCGGGAGATCTTCGACCGCATAGACGCCATGCCCATGCGGCGCCGGGAGATGCGCGAGAAGGACAGCGGGAGAGAATAGCGGTCTGCCGCGCTGTGGATCACTGCTCCGCCGCGCGGCGCGGACGAACGGAGGTCGTTTGAACCCACTGACGAGCGAGAGCGGACGCCTTCGCGCCGCCTGGAGGTTGCTGGCCCAGTACCTTTCCTACAGGGTGGTGGCCGCGCTGCTCGTCAACCTGGGGGTGGTCTCGTGGCTGCTGATCCGCGTCGGTCCCAAATCCCTGTCCTCCGGTGGCGCGAGCGTTGTCTCGCTCACCAGCTACTCTTCGGTCTTCCTGATCTCCAACCTCGCGTCCGTGGCAGCGGCGCTCCTGACGGTCTGGATGTCAGGCCGTCTCCTCGACCGCCGGCCCTTCCGGGACTTCGGCTTTCGCCTTGACGGCGGATGGTGGCTGGACCTCTCCTTCGGCATGGTCCTGGGCGCGCTGCTGATGACGGCCATCTTCCTGACGCAATTCGCCCTGGGATGGGCGGACGTCACGGGATCTTTCGAGGCTGCTGGCGGTTCCACCGGGACGTCGTTCGCGTTCGCCATCCTGCCGCCGCTGGCCGCATTCGTATGCGTCGGCGTCGCGGAGGAAACCGTGTTCCGGGGTTACGGGCTACGCAACACCGCAGAGGGGTTGAGTGGGGTCCTCGGACCCAGGACCTCGGTCCTCGCCGCCTGGGCGCTCACCTCCGTGTTCTTCGGGATGCTGCACGTCTTCAACCCGAACGCCACCGTGATGAGCACCATCAACATCGCCCTGGCCGGCATCCTGCTGGGGATCGGCTACGTGCTGACCGGCGAGCTCGCCATCCCCATCGGGCTGCACATCGCGTGGAACTTCTTTCAGGGCAGCGTGTTCGGGTTTCCGGTCAGCGGCCTGGAGCCCGT
>JACCTS010000089.1 GCA_013812245.1 Rubrobacter sp. | reverse complement strand
AGGAGATCGGACACCTCCGAAGGATCGCCGGGGAGAAAACCTTCGGGGCCTGCTTCGAGCGCCGGCATACCGAGCGAGGCCGCTTCGCGAAACACCCTCTCGGCGGGTATCTGGTAGCCCCAGTCGGGGACCTCGATGACCCCCCAGGACACCGGGGCGCCCGCGATGCGCGGCCCGCTCATCGGACCACCTCCGGGGCTTCCCTGCTGTAGAGTGCGGGCCTCTCCGGCTGCGACACGGTCTTGGGGTTGCCTGACCTTATGGACGCGATGCACGCTTCGGCTGCCACAAGCGCAGCGTAGCCGTCCCAGGCGTCGGGACCATTCAATTGCCCGTTGTTGAGCGCCTCGATCCAGCCCTGCAACTGGATGGTGTAGGCTGGCTCGAACCTCTCCAGCCAGTCGTCCTCGACACCCTGGGAGTAGGCGCGTTCCAGGCGGATAACGGCCCCGGTCGGGGGCGCGGTGTAGGCCGTGCCGCGCGTCCCGACGACCTCGACCCCGACCTCGTAGCCGTATCCCGCATCCACGTACACCTCTATGATGCCGAGGCGGCCACCAGATACAGAGAACTGAATGAGTTGCAGGTCGAACTCGCCATCCGGGGAGCCGGTCGTGTCCAGGCCGCGGACGAAGACCTCTTCGATCTCGCCGTCCAGCATCCACCTGGCGGAGTCGAGGTCGTGGATGGCAGAGTTGATGACCACCCACCCGGAGTCCGCGCCGGGCGGGCTCGCCGCGTTCCTGTGCCATCCCTTGAACAGTACCGGCTGCCCGATGTCCCCTGATGTGGCGGTGTTCCTGACGTCCACGTGCTGCGGGTCGTAGCGGCGCATGAAGCCGACCTGCACGAGCTTCTCGCCCCGCTCGACCTCGGCCTCCACGACGCCGAGCGCCTCTTCCGGGCTCGTCGCAAGCGGCTTCTCGCACAGGACGGGTTTGCCGAGCCGCAGGCACTCAAGCGTCAGTTCGGCGTGGGTCGGGTCGGGGGAGGCGATCACAACTGCCTCGACGGCGTCGTCCCGGATCATCTCCCCCGCGTCAGCGAAAATGGCCGCCGACCCGCACTCCTCCGCGACCTTCCCGGCCCGCTCGGTGTCCACGTCAGAGACGGCAGCCACCCTGGCCCCGGCGACCTTGTGGTGTAGGATCCGGGCGTGCATCCCGCCCATGCCGCCAGTCCCAACGACCCCGACCGGCATCTCCCCGGAACCACCACGCTTCTCTAAATATCTCATCTATAAGCCTTTCCATCCTGTATCGTCCGCCGATGTAATCATTACCGGGCGGCGTCCTTTCGAGAGTCCCTCTCACGCCAGAGCGTGTTCATGCGCCCGTAGTTGGCGGCCACCGTGGACATAAGTTCGTCGTCGTCTATCTCACCCGCGAGCCAGCGGCGCGCGGGATCTCCGTAGATGGATCTTCCGATGGCGAAGCCCCGGCACAGGGGCTCGGAGGCAGCGGCCGCGAAGCTCTCGGCAAGTTTCTCCTCCTCCATCGCCTGCCCGAGAACGAGCAGCCCCGCGCAGTATGGGTCGTGCTCCCGCACCACATCCCCGATCCCGCTCCAGACCACAGGGTCCGGGTTCGGCGGCAGCTTCCACCACTCGGGACGAACCCCGATCTCGTAAAACCGCCGGAGTAGCCCGGCCACGCTGTCCGCGTCGTACTCCGTCCCCGGCGCAGCCTGGACTTCCAGCAGCAGTTGCCTGTCGTTGGATAAGCAGGCGTCGTAGAGCTGGAGGATGCTCCGCTCCTGGGCTTCCTTCGTCTCGGGCTCATCATCCGGGTGCATGTACAGGTTGCACTTGACGACGTGCTCCTCGGGCCAGGCGCGCAGGGTGGCGGCGACGTTCGGGCCTCCGACGAACTCGACCGGACGGCTCCTCGCGACCTCGATGGCGCGCGAGACCCAGAATCCGCTCCCCGTCAGCTCCTCCAACGCCCTATCCCCGTACACGTCGTCAAGCAACACGCCCGCCGCGTCGTCGCCCTCAGCCACACGCCGGAACGCCCGCCCGAGCAGCGCTTTCAGATCTCGCAGACGCCCTCGATCAACGTTCAGCTCGTCGGCCGCTTCCTCCAGTTGCCAGCGGTGGTCTATGGCGAGCACCCGTAGCTCCTCGGGATCGTTGCGGGTCGTAGCCCGGTGGAGATGCTGGAGCCACGCATCATCCCTGAGACGATGGGGTTTCACTTCCAGGCTCAGGAAATATTCCAGTTCGTCCGTCGTCGGCATGGCCGGGGAGCAACCGTGCCGGGAGACGACGATCGCACCGCAGGCGTTTCCGAGAAGCAGGCATTCTTCCAGGGGTTTCTCACGCAGCCAGCCGCTCAGGAAGCCGCTCAGGAAGGCGTCGCCCGCGCCAACGGAGTTGAAGACCTCGACGGGAAACCCCGGCACCTTCACCCCGTCTTCGAGGTCGTCCGGTATGTCGCCAGGGAAGACTATCGCGCCCATGGCCCCGACCTTGAGGACGATGGTCGCGTCCGTGAGGTCACGGATGCTGACGAGGGTCTGGCGGGTTTCGGTGGAGCCGCCTGCTATCCGGATCTCCTCTTCCGTCCCGACGACGAGGTTGCAGCCGGGCAGCACGGAGCGGTAGACCTTCGTGACCTTCTCGCTGGCGACGAACATCTCGCCGCCCTGCTCGTGCGAGGCGACGCCCCAGAAGACGGGCCTGTAGTCGAGGTCGAAGACGATCCTGGTCCCGGCCTCCCGCGCGGCTTTCATCGCCTTGAAGGACGCAGCCCGCGCCACAGTCCGCGAGAATGGCGAGCCCGTGACGAGCAACGCCCCGGAAGAAGCGATGAACTCAGGGTCCACGTCGTCTTCCTCAACGGCCAGGTCGGCGGCGTCGCCGTAGGCGAAGATCCTGGGGAAGTCCTCTATCGCCCGCACGGCGAGGAGGACGTAAGGCGTAAGCTTGTCCGGGTCGGATCCGACGCGGCTCACATCCACACCGTTTTCGGCCAGCGTCTTCCGCACGAAGCGCCCCATCTGCTCGTCCCCAACGCGGGTCAGCATGGCGCTCTTCACCCCGAGCCGGGCCGTTCCCACGGCGATGTTCGTGGCGCTGCCGCCGACGTACTTCCTGAACGACTGCACATCCTCCAGCCTGGCCCCATCCTGCTCGGCGTAGAGGTCGACGGACGTGCGTCCGATGCACACGAGATCCAGGTGCCGCCCCCCGTTCATGTTCCCCCTCCGTTCCGTCTTCCTCCAGCCTCCTCCGCCATCTCCCCGACGCTCTCCCAGCGTCCCGTATCGCACGAGCGATCCATTGCGCCGACGACGCGCATGGTTGAGACGATCTCCCGTATGCCCGGCTCGCGCTGGCGGCCTTCGGCTATGGACGAGAGGAACCGTTCCGCCTCGATGACCTTGAGGTCGTCGTAGCCCATCGAGATGCCGGCGCCCGGCTGAAAGCCAGCGAAGTCCCCCATGCCTGGTCCGGCGTAGACCGTCTTGTATCCGTGTTCATCCTCCCCATCCATCCGGTAGAGCTTCAACTCGTTGAGACGCTCGAAATCCCATGAGAGTGCTCCGCGCGTGCCGTTCACCTCGAAACTCATCCTGACGTGCGGGCCGACGCAGACGCGACTCGTCTCAAGGGTACCGCGGGCCCCGTTCTCGAACCGGACGAGGCTGCTCGCGTAGTCCTCGTTCTCAACAGCGCCCATCTCACCGCCCTCGACCACCGAGAAGTGGCTCGCGCCCATCGGGGCCTCCACCCTCTCGCGGATGAACGTCTCCCGCTGGGCCGATACGCCCGCGATGGGGCCGATCAGGTTCTGGGCCATGTCGGCGGCGTGAGGCATGATGTCCCCGAGGACGCCGAGGCCGCCGTACTCGTCCTTGAAGCGCCACGTCAGGGCGCCGTGCGGGTCGGCGGAGTAGTCGGCGAGGAAGTAGCCCCGGTAGTGTGTGATCTCCCCGAGTTCCCCGGCGGCGATGATCTTCCTGGCGTACTCCACGGTCGGGGCGTGACGGTACATCAGCCCGATCATACTCTTCACCCCGGCCTCTTCGATGGCCTCCCCGATCTCGAAAGTCTCCCCGGGGAACCGGCCGCACGGCTTCTCCAGCCAGATGTGCTTGCCGGCCTTCGCGGCGGCGACCGCGATCTCACAGTGTAGAAAGTTCGGCGCGGTGATGCTGACGGCCTCGACGTCAGGGTGTTCGACGACCTCCCGCCAGTCGTCGGTCCAGCCCTCGTACCCCAGCCGTTCGGCGTTCTCCCGCGCCCCATCCGCCACGTCTGCCGCCACGACGAGCCTCGGCTTCAGCGCGCACCCCGGATAGTGGTCGAACAGGCGGCGGTAGGCCCGCGTGTGCAGTTGGCCCATCCAGCCCAGGCTGACCATCCCTATGCCGATCTCCCGCGCCAAGCCTCCCCTTCCCCCGCCGCCTAATCTTTCTGGCGGGTAACTTCGTATCGTCTCGCCATGCCGGGTTCCCAATTCCGGCGTCGAGGACCCTTTTACAGATCCACCAGCGTCATCTCGAACCAGTAGGACTCGGCCGGGTAGCTGTGCGAGCCATACTCTATGGGCCGCCCGGTCGTGTCGTAGGTCGTCCGGGTCATGGTCAGGACTGGATCCCCCGGCTCCACCTCAAGTAGCCCGGCTTCCTCCGTGCCGGCCCTGTGCGCCCCCACCCGCTGCGTCGCGATGTGCGGTGTGATCCCAGCCTCTCTGAAGAGCCGGTAGAGCCCGGTTCGCTCCAGATCGTCCGCGCCTACCTCCAGCACCCCTGCCGGCACGACGTTGTGCATCTGGGCGATGGGAGTCTCCCCCGCCATCCGCAAACGATCGAACCGCACCACAGCCGCCGCCGGGTCAAGCTCCAGTGGCTCCGCCACGTCCGGCGGGCAAGGCACCGTCTCAAGCGACAAAAGACGGGTCCGCGGCTCCCTGCCTGCTTCTTCGAGGTCATCGTACAGGCTGGTCAGGGCTATCGTCCGCCGCACCGGCTTCGGCGCTACTACGGTCCCGATGCCCCGCCTGCGGATGAGCAAACCCTTGTCCACGAGCTGCTTCAACGCCGCCCGCATCGTCGGACGGCTTATTCCAAGCCGCGCAGCCAGCTCCATCTCCCCTTCGAGCCTGCTTCCTTCGGGCAACCGGCCGTCCTCGATGGCAGCCTCCAACACCTGCGCCGTCTGATGATAGAGCGGCACAGGGCTGTCGTGATCCAACCGTTCCCCTGCCAGAATGTCAACCACAAGCCCCCTTCCCGCCCCTACACCCCTAATGTAAAGACATTCTTACGGCAATCTATTCCCGTCGCGTTCTCGTGTCAAGAGCTACGTGAAGGATGTTACGCGAGGAAGGAGAACAATCCGTGCAGCACGGGAGCCTCTGGCAATAAAGACACCACCGGAGCGTAGAGCAGGATGCTTGAGAAGCCGATTTTTGATCGCGTTCAGCGTTGTTGAATGCTGTGGAGCGATGGGGAGCCGGGGATGCGAACTGTAGAAGTATTGAACTGCATGTTGCCTGAAAGCAACGGAATTGAGACACTTTACTACGATGACGTACATGCAGGGTCTGCGATTGCGACTATCAGGGGGTGACACAGGATATGAGAGTATCTTTCGAACAGATTCAGGTAGGCAACCTTTACTCGCGCAACGAGCTTGCGAAGTTGCGGGACTATTCAAGCATGCACGCCATTGCTCGCGGCGTAGTAACTCCTAACAGCGCTTTGCAACGAGGATGAACCGATGGCAACATGGTCGCATGAACGCTTACTCCGAAGACCTCAGACACCTCAGACCAAAGATAGTCTCCGCCGTAGAACGCGGGATGTCCAAGACCCAAGCGGCCCGTACCTTCAA